>CAYWKR010000010.1:0-14378 GCA_964458785.1 uncultured Bifidobacterium sp.
TATGGATACGATGGGCCCTGTAAAAATATTCATGGCCATACCTACCACCTGAGTGTTACTTTGCTTGGCGAACCCAGCCCCGATCTCAGTGATGTAAAACTGGGTATGGTGATCGATTTCGGTGATCTCAAACAATTAGTGCACCAACACATCCTGAGTCGTTTCGATCATGCGCTGGTATTGAATGAAGAAGCCCCCTATTCCAAATCAGAAGTTATTTCCAATGAATTCGAAAAAGTGATATTGGTTCCCTATCAACCGACCTGCGAAAATCTGTTGATTCACTTTGTTGAAATTCTCCAACCTATGTTCAGGGAAAAACACGCATTGGTTTGTGTTCGTCTGGAAGAAACCCCGACATCCTTTGCAGAATGGAATAGTTCGGATAACGACTGATTATTTATTGACTGCATCATTCCATACGTTGGTCCTTTCAAGTATTCCAATACCTTGTTTTGCCTTTTCTTCGTGCACTGAAATAATTTAAAGATGAAAATATCTTTGGTTTGTACGCTGAGCATGCTGGTGGCCTTCGCCCTTTGCATGAATGCCTGTAACAAAGGAAACAATGTAAAGAATATTAGTGCGTATAATAAAACGGAAAGTCACAACATGGGCCGAAACTGTATGGACTGTCACAAAAGTGGCGGTGAAGGTGAGGGCTGGTTTCAGGTAGCCGGAACAGTATATACGAGTAGCTTCAATACCACCTATCCTAATGCAACCGTATATCTTTTTTCTGGACCGAATGGAACCGGAACCTTGAAATACACGGTTCAGGTGGACGGGAAAGGAAATTTTTATACTACCGAAAGTATCGATTTTGGAAGTGGATTATATCCTGCAATCAAAGGGAATACAACAACCCATTACATGAGTACAGTTACCAGCACGGGACAATGCAATAGTTGCCATGGTGTAAGTAATGATAAAATGTTTGCCCAGTAAATTTTCAGCGCGTTTGATGCCCTGAAGGAATAGGAAAAGAGGATGGCAATAATATGGTCATTCAATAGGAATAATCAGATCCACGATACACTTCTTTTCCGGATGTTCCATATAGTTGTTATAATAAATTTCAAATGGAAACCGGTCGGCTTTTTTATACCCGTTTTCATTCATCCAGATAAATAGTCCATCCCATGATTTCTCAAATTCATCTGGCCCGATCACAAAATGACCAACAATATTTCTCCCCTCTTTCACTGAAGTCAGTCCTACCTCAGCATCTACCTCTATTTCCGTCCCACTGAGAATTCCGATACTCATTCGTACTTTATCGGAATCGGTTACCTTAAAGCTGTCGTGAAACACGCGACACACATGCGCCCCTTCCCTGGAGAGCCATTGCCTGGGTCTTGCCCATTGGATAATACGGTTAAAGGCGTTATCCAGACCGTCGACCCCAATTTGGGTTACATACGCCAAATTCATTTCTGGCAATTCCTGAATTTCAATTTTTGCATTCATTTTAATCCATTTTTTCAGATGATCAATGTTGCAAAGATATTCCTGTGTTATAAAGCCTTGTTTACCATTCTTGCTGTTCACTTTACCAATCTTGCTATAATTATTCAGATTTGTCTTACGAAAAGAAGAAGGACTTAATCCATATATCTTTTTAAAGGTTCTTGAAAATGTAGAATCGTTTTTAAACCCGTATTTCTCCGCTATTTCTGCCACTGTATGTTCTTTATTATGAATTAGCATCATAGCTGTTCGTTCAATCCGTTTCCGTATAATGTAGGAATTTAATGGTTCATTGGTAATGGCCTTGAACAATCGGTGTAAATGAAATGGCGAATAGTATGCCACTCTGGCAACAGTCTGCAACGAGAGCTCCTTGTCCAGATTTTCATCAATATAGGTCAAGACTGTATTGATTCGTTTTAAATACTCATCCTTCATTTGGCAGGTGATCGGAAGATAAAATAAGGCTCTAAAATAATGATTCGTTGTTTGCCTGTATGTTCGTTGTACATTTGATTTTATGCATGCTGAACAACAAAGCGAATTTAAACTACCCGCATCGTTATTTGACAAGCTGTATGCGTACGGACAGGAAAAATACTTCCAGCCCGGTGATATTATACTTCAGGAAAATGCCTATATACGGGCCATTCCACTGGTGTTAAAAGGAAGCATACGTGTAGTACGTACCGATGATGAAGGTCGTGAAATTTTATTGTACACCATTCAGGCCGGCGAAAGTTGTATCATGTCTTTTCTGGGCGGTATTCATCAGGAAACCAGCAAACTCAAAGCCATTGCAGAGGATGCCAGTGAAATATTATTTGTACCCATCGACAAGGTGAGTCAGCTTATGAAAGAATACCCCGAATGGCTCGAATACATTTTCAGGCTCTATCATAAACGATTCGAAGAATTACTGGAAGTGGTAAATGCGGTTACGTTCAAAAAAACAGATGAACGTTTACTGGATTTGTTGCAGAAAAAGTCAGAATATCTTCATTCCAAAACCATAGTAGTTACGCATGAGCAATTGGCCAACGATTTAGGTACGGCCCGGGTTGTAGTCTCCCGCCTCTTAAAACAAATGGAAATGGAAGGACTGGTTCATCTGGGACGAAATAAAATTACCCTTGTGTAACATTAGTAGCGAATAAACAGGGTTCGGTGATCACATCTTTGCATCTGAAATTCATTCGAAACTAAAACACAGTATATGAAACCGAATATGGGAAACACCGACCGGCTGGTACGAATAGTAGTAGCTGCTTTAATTGCTGTACTCTACTTCACTCATCAGATCAGTGGAACCACCGCTTTAATCCTGATGATTCTGGCCGTAGTTTTCTTACTTACTGCCTTTGTGCGGTTCTGTCCATTGTATTTACCCTTTGGAATCCGAACCAACAAAAAAGACGGAGCCGAATCCTGATTTTTCGATAGCATGACAAACGCTTCTCTCTTCGTCCGGTTCATACACCGGAACAAGTATCGTCTGCTCTCCATTTTTCTGGGAGGGGTAGCCGGGTACCTGTATTATCACTTCCGTGCCTGTCCGAACGGTACTTGTATGATTACCTCCAGACCTTTAAACAGTATTCTTTATGGCATGGTGATGGGGTTTTTACTACAGAATATCGTTCGGTCGGAAAAGAAGATTCATCCTAAATCAAATTCACGCTAACAATCGTAAACTATTAAAAATCAAAAAATAATGAACAATTCAAAAATTATCGATGTACGTACCCCTGAAGAATTTATGGGTGGCCATGTTGCCGGGAGTATTAATATTCCTTTACAGGAACTGGAAAGCCGTATCGATGAAATCAAATCGTATCCACAACCCCTTCTGTTGTGCTGCGCCAGCGGGAACCGGAGTGCAAGAGCCACTTACTTTCTCCGCAGTTTAGGCATTGAATGCGAAAATGGCGGTAGCTGGATGGATGTGAATTACCAGATGAGTATTTCCTGAACCGTCGGTCAGGCATGATTATTATCAGCACCTGTCTGTAACAAATGTTGCCATACAATTAAGCTTCAGAACAGAACTTTGCATACAAATTCTCAGTAATGGAAAATATACAAGACAATACCATGAATTCCTTACCCCGCATCGGTGATCTGGCGCCTGCTTTTGCTGCAGTGACCACACAGGGCAATATCAGTTTTCCGGGCGATTACGAAGGTTCATGGGTGATACTCTTCAGCCACCCTGCCGATTTTACACCGGTATGTACTTCCGAGTTTATGACCTTTGCCAGCATGGAAGACGAGTTTAAATCGTTGAATTGTAAACTTATCGGACTCTCCGTAGACGGGTTATACAGTCATATTGCCTGGCTTCGGACGATAAAAGAGAAAATTGAATACAAAGGCATGAAAAATGTCGAAGTCAACTTTCCCCTGATTGAAGACATCAGCATGGAGATTTCGAAAAAGTACGGCATGATACAACCAGGAGAAAGCAGCACCAAAGCGGTACGGGCTGTTTTTTTCATCGATCCCAAAGGGGTGATTCGTGCCATGATATACTACCCCTTGTCGCTTGGTCGCAATTTCGATGAAATTAAACGGGCCCTCGTGGCCATGCAAACCGCCGATAAACATGCAGTTGCCATACCTGCCGACTGGGTTCCGGGCGACGATGTAATTGTACCTACCGCCGGCTCCTGTGGTGTTGCCAGCGAACGTATGGATCATCAACCGGAAGGAATTACCTGTTACGATTGGTTCTTCTGTACTAAAAAACTACCCAAAGAAAAAATTTAAAGCAAAACAAACAATGATTAATACTATAAAAAAACTACTGGGCATAGGCCCATCAACCGACTGGAAAGCCCTGATTGCTTCCGGTGCTCAGATTATTGATGTACGAACAAAAGCCGAATACCAGCAGGGACATGTGAAAGGTTCCATCAATATTCCGTTAAACAATTTGCCACAACAGCAAACATCTATTCGTAAAGACAAGCCGGTGATTACCTGTTGTGCTTCCGGTATGCGAAGTGCGCAGGCGAAAAATCTTTTGAAAAGCAGCGGCTTTCAGGACGTGTATAACGGAGGTAGCTGGATAAAAGTACAGCAATGGGTGAAGGGCTGATACAACGAATAAGCAGTGGCTGGAATTTTACCAGAATACTTTACCTGGTTATGGGTATTCTGGTTATGATTCAATCGGCAGCACAAAAAGAGTGGATTGGCTTTGCATTCGGAAGCTATTTTGCCTCTATGGGCTTATTTCGTTTCGGATGTGCCGCAGGGAACTGTTTTGTACCCGCATCCCATAAACAGATTAATAAGAATACTCAGGATATTCAATACGAAGAAATAAAATAATATACCATGGCTACATTTACCGAAATACTACAATCCAGCCCCTTGGTACTGGTCGATTTCTCGGCGGAGTGGTGCGGCCCCTGCAAAATGATGCAGCCTGTACTCGCCGAATTAAAAAACCGGATTGGCGATAAAGCCACCATTGTAAAAATAGACGTCGACAAAAATCCCGGTGTTGCCCAAACCTATCAGATTCAGGGGGTTCCAACCCTAATTCTTTTTAAAAATGCTACTGCTGTCTGGAGACAATCGGGAGTACAACCGGTGCGACAACTTGAACAACTTATTCTACAACATTCATCATAACCTGACATGTCACACACTCATTTATACGAAGTCAGCCTCGACTGGCAAAGCGACCGCAAAGGAATCATGTATTCCGATATTCTGAACGATAAAATTGAAGTAGCTACCCCACCTGAATTTCCAAAAGGAATGCCCGGTATCTGGTCGCCCGAACATTTATTGGTTGCGGCGGTGAACAGTTGCCTCATGACTACTTTTCTGGCTATTGCCGAAAATTCAAAACTTGAATATTTGCAATTTCATTCCAGGGCCATTGGGAAACTGGAACAGGTAGAGGGCAAATGGCTGATCAGCGAAATCACTTTATATCCAAGGGTATTGATTCATAACGAACATGACCGGGAACGTGCTGAACGTATACTTCAGAAATCGGAAGCAGCCTGTCTGATTTCAAACTCTATAAAGGCAAAAATCCTGATGGAAACACATGTTGAAACGGCTGTTCCCGCCTGATACTGTGGATAAGCTTGTGGAGACAAAATTTCCATTTGTAAAAATCTTTGTCTATCATTATTCAAATTTTTAAAACTATGGAAACAACCCGCAAACGTTTCATGGCTGCAGTTGCCATCTTATCGGTATGCTGCGCATTCAGTTTTTCTTCCTGTGGCGAAGAAAAGAAAGCCGAAGAGGCCCCCGCAACAGAAGCTCCGGCACCTGCTGCTGAAGCACCTGCCGCTGCCCCAATGGATTCTGCTGCTGCACCAGCTGCAGGAATGGACTCTGCCGGCACCCGTCCGGTAGAAGAATCCAAACCACCAAAAAACTAGACTTATTTATGTTTTCGACCCGGGTGTTTGCCCGGGTTTTTTTTTGCCCGGATGGCTTGTTCGTTTCGTACAGGTTCGTCTGCCGAAGGAGTGGCCTTTTTAGTTGCAACCGGAATTTCGTGCTCATGTTGCTTCGCTCTTCTTACCAATAATTCAATCATCAGATGTTCGAGCTTATGATGTAAAGGAATGAGCAATCCGGCGAATGCCACAAAAATTAAAATTTCAAGAACGGGATTGTGATGGGTCCATTCCACCACCCTGGGATGTAAAAGCAAGGTGATATATTCGAAGAAAAACAACAGCGATATCACACCCAGAAAGCGGATAAGACGGATGGAAATTCGAATACGCGAAAGCAATACCGTAATAAAAAACAAAGTGGGAATAAACATCCCGATCAGGATCAGTTGTAATTGCTGAAACCGTTCTTCCTTTTCCCGCTCCCGTTGAGCCGCCAATTCAAACTGACGTAAATTTTCATTCAGCGTAATCTGCTCTACCGATCGTATTTTCTCTACACCGGCTAATGAGTCTCTCAGACCTCTTGCTTCTGAAAGATACGCATACGCACTATCCATTTTGTGCTGCAACGCAAACCAGTCTGCCAATTGCAACGCAGCATCCAGTTGGGGTGAAAGGAATTGATCTTTCCGGGCTAACTCATAGGCTCTTTTACCATACCTGATGGCTGAATCCACAGATCCTGATAAATTAAATACAATAGCAATACCCAATAGCGCTTCACATAAGGCATCTTCATTTCCTGAATATTCCAAAAACGAGATGGCTTCCCGGTAATCATGTAATCCCAATGCATAGTTCCCGGTTTTCCGATACACATTGGCCAGTCCTAATTTTGATTTTCCTACACGGTCTGTGTCATTTAACAAAGTAGCCAATTGTAAACTCTTTGAATAATATTGAAATGCCGAGTCCGGTTTATCATTCCGGTCGTACAAATCGCCTATATTCAAAGCAATACCATAACGCCGTGCAGGAAGGGCTAACTGATTCGCCAATACTTCGCCCTGACGATATGATTTCAGGGCATTATTAAAATCCCCAATCCGGGAATACACAATACCCAGATTTACATACACACTCAGTAAATCTTCGGGCGAATTCCGCTGTTCTTCAATCTTTAAATTCTCAAGCTGAAAGGCAAGCGCCTTGGGATAGTTCCCCATTTTATTCAGTACCACGGCAATGGCACCCAACGCCCGCGATTCCCCTTTCCGGTCGCCGGTTTTACGTGCCAGTGTGAGCGCTTCATTCCCAAAAAACAACGCCGAATCGGGTTTAAAATTCAATAAAGCATACGCCATATTCCAACTGGCAACAATACGTTCCGAATCACTGATTCCTTTTTGGAGGCGCTGATATATACTATCCGCATCAGCCCGTTGCGCATAAAGCGATTGGAATCCACCTGCACAGCAGACGAAGAAAAAGAAGAGAGGACAAAAAAGAAACCGTTTTTTGAAAAAGGACATCCGGTCAAAAGTAAGCCGGGATGTGTAAGTATCAAACCTTCTCTCCGCAGAAAGATCGCCAAAATCATAAAAGTACTTTATCTTCATTGGCATAATTCCCATGGTGTATTCCCCGATATCCTATACTCCATTTTGTGCTACATGGTTTCGATTCACGGTAATACTGTTGTTGCTTGTTTTTACTGAAATCCTTAATGCACAAACGTCAGAATATAAACATCCTGCTACCTATGCCCTCGTAGTCGGTATTTCCGATTACCAGCATGAAGGTATTACCGACCTCGATTTTGCCGACCGGGATGCCGGCATCTTCGCCTCCTGGTTACAATCGCCATCCGGTGGATTAGTTCCTCCAAATCATATCGTTTTTCTGAAAAATGAAGAAGCAACCCACACCGCTATTTACCATGCACTCGACTGGCTTATTGATAGCTGTAAGAAAAACGATACTGTTTATATTTTCTTTTCGGGACATGGTGATGTTGAAAATAACGATGTGTACAAAGATGGATTTTTACTTACCTATAATACACCCCGTCAGAATTATCTGAACTTTTCACTAAGCGTCGGCGACCTGAATTTTTATGCCAATTACCTCACCCTGCAAACTCAGGCCCAATTGATTCTGATTACTGATGCCTGTCATTCCGGTTTTCTGGCAGGTAATGCCATTAAGGGAAAATATCTGGTTGCTGAACAGATGCGGATGATACTGAATAAAGAAATTCGGTTGAATTCCTGTACCGGAGAACAATTGTCGAACGAAGACAAGGACTGGGGCGGTGGCCGGGGCATTTTTTCGTACTACCTCATTAATGGACTCAATGGCTTGGCGGATCAGGAAAAGGATAAGAAAATCAGTATGCGTGAAATACAACACTATGTAGATAGTTGTATGCACGACGACCCGCTTTTAAAAGCACAACGTAAAAAACAAACACCGGTTTTTAGCGGGAACAATGACTTTATTCTGGCACAGGTCGATTCAAGTGCGTTAAAACAGATTCAAAATGAAAGCAGTTTGCAGTTAACCGCCATGGCAGTATCCCCACCTGCTTATGCCCTATTCTTTGAAACGATGTCATCGGTTCATGCAGAAGATGTGTTTGATTTCGAATCTTTAGTTTACCTACCCCGAGAAGTGGTTCCTGATAACATGATGGCTCAGTGGCTTGCACATTTCCCGGATAAGAGAAATGAACTTGAACAGATGAAAGCTGTACTTAAAAAAAATCCGGATGCGCGCCGTCGCTTCACCGATAAAATTGTGGATCTGTTAGACAAGCGTACCCAGGAAGTAATTGAATTATATCTTGAAGGGAATGAAGCTGAACTAGAACGCCGTCGCTATTATAGTATGATGAGTGGCCGGTATGAAGTGTATCCCATGATGTTACAAATTGCCATCCGGCTGACCTCAGAAAAAAAACCTTTATACCGTTCGCTAAGCAGCAAATTTCATTATTTCACCGGGGTGGTTGCACGTATCCGATTAGCTTCCGGAGCCAATGCCGATTCGATTCTTCAACTGGCTTTTCGTGAACAACATATCGCTGATTCGGTGTTACCCGATGCCGCTTATATTCAGAACGAACTGGGCATTCTGTTTTTTGGAACCGGAAAGTACAAACAGGCGGATTCGTGTTTTAACCGTGCAAGAAAAATTGCACCACAGTGGGCCATGCCCTGGGCCAATCTCACTTCATTGTATGCGCATACCAAACAATTTGAAAAAGGGCTGGAATCGTCGAAGAAAGCTATAGAATTAGCCGGACATTATTCCTCGGCGTTTGTCAATACCGGTTTTTTATATGAACAGCTGGATAATCAATTACTTGCCGAAGAAATGTACCGAAGAGCGATTGCCCTCAATAACCGTCATTATTTACCCTTCGAACGACTCGCCTATGTTTGTTTAAAAACCCATCAATTTGCGTTAGCCGATTCATTTTTCTTTGAAGCTGATATTCGGAAAAAAGGGTTTCATATTGTTGAATCTTTTATGTGGGTTGAAGGAGTTTTTGCTTTGCCTCCTCAAACAAGTGATAGTATAACCTGTCAAATTCCAAAATCAATTGGGGCAAAAGATGTAATTACTCATTTTATGGCAGCCCTGGTATCGCTGCAAAAAAAAGATACTGTACATGCTTTATCCCTGTTAAAAAAGGTAATGGTACTGGATCCTAAAAACGCACTGGCATTTCATGAAGCCGGTGCACTCCTGTGGAAAATGAAGCGATGGGCCGAAGCCGATATTTATCTGGGGCTTGCCAAAAAATACTGGTTATCCGATTCCACTTTCCTGCATACCTGCGATTCATTAAAGCAATGGTATTCGTTGACAGATACCTGCATGTATTACGAATATACACATCGCAATTATGATCCTATTACCGATTATTATCTTCATGGCAGTGTATTGGAACAATGGAATCATGCCTCAGAAGCACTTGAAAATTATCAGGAAGCCATCAGACGTTGGCCAGACAAAATACCGTTGTACTATAAAAAATGGAATTTATTTGAATCGCTGGAACGCTATGAAGAATCAGAAACCTGTATCCGTCAGATTCCTGATGATGAAAAGCGTAAAGAATACTTGCATAGTTTCTACCACCGGGTTTGTGAACATTTTCCTGAATCGGGTCCATGGCATTACAAAGCCGGTAATTATATGTATAGTCTGGCCTCGTCTGACACCGTAAAGTATAAAGGCGATCGTTCGTACCGGATCAGCGATTACACTATCCGTACAGACTATGATGAAGAAACTGAGTTTTTTGATGATGTCGAAGTGAATAAAAAAGATAGTCTGACTATCAAAGTCAATAACATCATGAATGGCATTCATGAACGATCGATGCCACAGGATTACATTCCCGGTACCGGAGAAGTTTATTATACCGGTATGCCAATAGCGCATCCCTTTACCGATGGTATCGCCTTTTTAAAGAAGGCTTCATTATATATTGACTTTACTCCGCTTCGTTCTGAAATTAATGAAAAACTAGGCGATTTGTTTAATTGGAAAGGGATCTATCAAAAATCACCCGACTATTACAGGCAGGCTGTCTATGCAACGCCCCATAATGCAGGACAGCGTATCAAATTAATTCAATCACTACACCGGAATTATTTATTTGGCGAAGCTCTTCTTCATATGGACACGCTGAACCAGCGGCAGGAGTTGAATTATGATATTTTATTACTTCTAAGCCGGTATCAGGTTCTGGCCGGACAAGGAGTTGCTGCAGACTCCTTATTAAAGATCGTGGAGAATATACACCCATACGAAAATGTAGCCTTGAATCAATGGCGGGGATTATTATACAGTTTGAATGGGGACGCAACCAAAGCAGTTACCTGTTACAAACTCTATCGGAGTAAAAGCAGTGAAGAATGGACCACTTCATATGCGATTGCCCGTTGTTATGCCATGCAGAAAAAAGAAAAAGAAGCCTTTCAATGGTTAAATCAGTCCATAAATGAAGGGTTTCATTCAGGATGGGTATTACGGAATGATGCCAGCTGGAAACCATTTCAGAAAAATATCCAATGGGCCCGCTTGCTCGACAAGATAAAACCTTCAATCTATCGCGCTGCAACTGATGGGCAGTAAGTGATAAAGAAAAATGAAAGATGGCGGAATTCTACTTCCAATTCATAAATGTACAATTCATAGAATATTCGTTCTGGTAAGCAACTATGTTAACATTCCTGATAGTGGTTTAGTAAACCCGCACAACCCTCCCACAAGATCATAGCAAATCAGATGAATTAGTGTTACAGATTATTACCATATACACCATCCGGAATTCAATCAGTTTGCCGGTTTTATATCGCCCCAATTTTCACCCCGCCGGATACGGGAAAGTTGCATCTCCGACACCTTAAACGATTTGGCCAGTGAACGCAGAGTGGCTCCGGCTTGTAATTTCTTTTTTATCAGCATCACTTTAGTAGAAGTCAGTTTGCACACCTTCGAATTCTCGATACGTTTTCCAAAGCGATTCTTTTTGGCTTCAATCACAGCCGGACTGTTGCGGTGATGCTCGGTTAATTGATCCTGTGTCATCCATTGCAGATTATCGGCCCGGTTATTTAATTTGTCATAATCCAGATGTGCTACAAAATCGTGCTTCGGACTGGGTTTATGTACAAAACATTTTGCTATCATCCGGTGTAATGGCCCACCTGCATTGATGGTGCGTCGTAACTCAATAGCACGAAATTCGGTTTTGTATCTCTTTTGCAATCCCCCCAGTAATTGTGTTAATTCGGCAATTTTGGCTTCATACTCGTAGTACGATTCATCTTTTACCCGTTTGGCTTTATTTCGGGTACGCATTTTACCAATTCGCCTGATCAGGGTGGCAATCTGTTCACGAAAAAAATCAAGTCGTTTCTGATCCTTTTCTGATCGTTCCTTCATGAATTTAAGTCGTATGATACGATACCCCTTCAATAAACTTCCTTTCAGAAAAGTTTCTCCATAAACGGCAGATATACTTCTGATTCTTCCCAGATTAGATACTTCAATAATGATATCGTTGGTATAATCGATTTCAAAATCTACCTCCTTCCAGATCTCTTTTGTGATGGATTTACTCATGGTTAACAGTCTGCTCTTTAGGTGTGCTCCGAAAAATCCGGCGCGGTATATTCGTTGTACTCAAGTTGTACACGAATATCCGTTTTATTCACCAACTGAATGGATTTCTTTGCTATTAATTCAAAACAAAAAACCGGATCTGTAAAAAATCCGGTCTTTGTTTTTTAATGATTTTCTTACGGTCTGTTCGAGTAAATGAAATGTTCCATATTATTCTCTAAGCGGGGATGATCGAGCAGATCCACATTCCCATCCCCATTTATATCGGTAGGCAAATAACCCGATCCAAAATTTGCAGCATCCAATTCAAGCAGGCCAAAGTCAATCAGATCCATGTTGAGATCCTGATTAATATCACCTGAAAAGAATGCCCAAAGTCCGGGACTCACTTCACTTTGATTCGCTCCATAAGCCTGAGAGGCCGAGATTGTAAAATCGTAATAGTAATAAGGGGCTATTGGGATCGCCGTGGCCGACCAGGTTTCAATGGCATTCCGGTGTTTGACAGCGATGTATTGATTACCAATGAAAATAGTAAACAGTACCGTTGCATGTCCGTTCACATCGACCACCGCTTTAGCTGTTTGTGTTAATGCATAGGGTGGAAAATCATCATGTAACTCTACTTCAATACTATCACAATCTATCAGACTGCTTCCGATACCCTGATTGAATAAAACAGGATTCATACTTCCCGCACCATTATAATAGCCTTCTATCAGAAGCCGTAAATCTAATTGCATCATACAGTTTCCTGAGTCGGGCAATTGTACAGTTCCGTTACTCATACAACCATGATCATCTTCTGCCCAAACTGAATACGTACCACTCGATAACCCATTCATCACAGTCTGGCTGCTGTTCATTGGATTCAGCCATGTTCCTATGGCATTATACCATGAAAGCTGATACGGTTGAATCAAGGTGGTACCACCACTCACGGAGGCCGAAAGTTGTCCATTCGAAAGTCCACATCCTGCCGGATGATCTACATGCAAATTCATCACTAAAGCATCGGGTTCAGTCAGTGTAATAGTTTCGCACCAAGAGCATCCAATCTCTGTAGTACATACGGTATGGGTTCCGGCTCCTAAGCCCGAAAAATATCCACTGGTATTACTAACAGTTCCACCATCGAGACTAAACTGATAGATGCCAGTACCATTTACGGTGACCTGAATAGCCGCATCCTGACTACCATGGCAGGAAACTGGCTGATCGAGACTCAACGAAACGGGTGACAAAACCACCACGTTAAAGGTGCAGGAACTGCTATTACCACAAGCATCGGTAGCAGTTGCAGTTACGGCTGTACTGCCTATTGGGAAGGTAGAACCCGGTGCCATGGAATAAACAACCGGTAATAGGAATTTGCCGTTTTTCTTGCAACCGCATTCATCTAAAATACCATCTTTATCACTGTCGAAGGCCTCGCAGGTTCCGCCTTTATTTGTGCAACCGTTATCGCTGCAATTTCCCAGCGTGGGTGTTGAACTGGTTTCGCTGCAGAGAGTACTCTTCTTAAAGACGTTATCACTGGCTTCTACCTCAAAGTTCACCATTGCACCACAAATGGAAGATGCACTGACAAAAATATCGGGAATACAATTTATTACTGGCGGAATGGTATCCATAACCTGTATCACCTGCACCGCGGTACTGGCATTCATACAGGCATCCATTACCTGATAGGTACGCAGAATCTGATATTGATTGGCGCAAAGAACATTGCTGTAACTGTCACCTAACCAGGACGTAGTAAGTGTACCACTACACTGATCGGTAGCAATCACCTGACTTAAATCGACCGCCGGAACAGAATCGGGATGGATCACTACCATATTAGGAGGTATGGACGTTATCACAGGAGCTGTAGTATCCTGATAATAGAAATGCTGCACAAAGGTGGAACTGTGACCAAAGGGATCGGTAGCTATCCAGCTTCTGTTTAGTTGATGACTTTGCGAACAACTTCCCGGCAAAATGGCATCATTGAAGGTGAGTACACAATAACGACTTTCATCTTCGGCAGTGGCGCCACCGCTTGCTACATGGGTTGCACCAATTTTGTTTCCATTCATATTGTATGAACGAACCGAACGGGCATCTTCCAGTATCCAACCCTGTGTACCATTGGAATGAAGTTTGATTTCGCCTTGGGTAAAAGCGGTCATTTTCAAATATCCATTGGAATCAAACCATCGTACCCGATTCGAATCCACAATCCAATAGCCTCCCTGACCATCCGGAATTATCTTTCTTGTACCCTGTGTAAAATGGGTACTGATTAAATTCCCGTCTTTATCGTAATAACGGATACGATCATTATCTTCTACCCAATATCCGCCACCGGTGCGGGGAGTTACTTTTGAGGTACCGTTTGTGAAG
>CAYWKR010000011.1:0-13756 GCA_964458785.1 uncultured Bifidobacterium sp.
TTCATACCGATCTGATGGATAATCATATACTCCGTGATCCATTTTTCGGAACGGATGAACAGAAAGCCCTTTGGGTGAATGATTGCGACTGGGAATATAAAACTCATTTTCCCGATCCGTTTCCGGTACGTGAAGACCTGCATCCTGATTATTTACAATTTGAAGGTTTAGATACCTATGCCGATGTATACCTGAATGAAGAGAAGATACTGGAAGCCGACAATATGTTTCGTTGCTGGGTGGTGAACGTAACCGGTAAGTTCAAACAAAATAATGAATTGCGTATTGTTTTTCATAGCGCAGTACACAGGGCCGATTCCTTACAACAGGCGGCACGTCCTCTGATTCGTCCTTGTGAAAACAGTCGCAATTATATACGCAAAGCACAGTTTCATTTTGGGTGGGACTGGGCACCACAATTACATAGTATCGGTATCTGGAAAAGAATTTCCATTCGTACTCATATCGTTGAGGCAGCGCAGGCCCGGTATTCCGGAGTACGATTAAAGCAGGAAGAGGATGCGGTGGGGCGCTCGTTTTATTTTGAAAAGGAGGGTACCCCAATATATATGCAGGGTGCTAATTGGGTACCGGCCGATGTGTTTCTGCCCCGGGTGAGTCGCGAGAAATACCGCAGTTTGCTATGTGCCGCAAAGGAAGCGCATTTCAATATGCTTCGTGTTTGGGGCGGTGGAGTATATGAAGACGATGCTTTTTACGACTTGTGCGATTCGCTGGGAATTTATGTATGGCAGGATTTTATGTTTGCCGGTGCCATGTATCCTGCAGACTCTCATACTTTGAATTCTATGAAGCAGGAAGCGATCGATAATATTCTGCGATTGCGGAAACATCCCTGTATCGTTCTGTGGTGTGGCAATAACGAAATCAGTGAAGCATGGAATAATTGGGGCTGGCAGAAACAGTATGGTATCGGGAAGGAGGATTCTGTTTTTTTATGGAATGAATATCAGCAGGTGTTTGAAGAATTGTTGCCTTCGCTGGTGAAACAGTATGATCCGCAACGGGATTATATTCCAGGATCTCCTGCCATTGGGTGGGGGCGAAAGGAAAGTATGACGCATGGCGACAGTCATTACTGGGGCACCTGGTGGGGCCGGGAACCCATTCAGGTTCTGAAAGAAAAAATTCCACGCTTTATGAGTGAATTCGGAATGCAGGCCATGCCCAACATGGAATCGCTGATAAAGTTTACACGTAATCAGGATCTGGATACCAATTCCGATGTGTTGAAGCAACATCAGAAACATCCCACAGGATATCAAACCCTGAATTATTATTTACGGACTGAGCAAATTCCATTCCACGATTTTTCTTCATGGGTGAATGCAACGCAGGAATTGCAGGCCCGTACACTGAAGACTGCCATCGAGGCCCAACGAAACTCAGGTGGACGATGTATGGGGACCCTCTTATGGCAATTCAACGATTGCTGGCCCGTTTGCAGCTGGAGTATCGTAGATTATTACGGAGCAAAAAAGAAAGCGTATTACGAGGTAAAGAAAGCGTTCGAATAATTGATTTTACTGCACACCGCCCCGAAGGATTCCTTTGGGCGGAAAGCGAAGTTGCTGGTACGATTCAAGATACACCCGTATTTTTCCAACAAGAATGGGCGTTTCTACCATCACCGGAATATGGTTTTCATCATCACTCACCCAAACAGTCATATCTTCTCCGCCTTTAAAAATTGTACCATCAATCAGTAAGGGTTTGAATTTAATGGTTTGATATTCTCCGAATCGGGTACTGAGTTTTTCGCGTCCGAGATAACGGATATATACCGGATACACCTGTTCGTCGAGAAAAAGTGGAAATGGAAATTTATCGCCTGGTTTACATCGACTATAATCCAGATTTCGTGCATAGTAAATAGCCGATAATACATCCTGCGTACAGGCAGGAAAAGAATAATTTCCATTGGTGGTCTGAACCCGTCGCTGAGGATACTGAAACAAAGCCATATGATAAAAATGATCACCGGCTTCATGAATATCGCGGGTAAATTTCAGCGGAAGAAAAGTGGCGGTATCGATATAGGTCTCATATAAATCGCGCACCTTGTAAATCCAGTCGTACGACGAATAGGTACGACCATAACTGCTGATATGAAATACCGTTTTGTTCTGGTATTGTTCCAGTCGGTTTCTGAATATTACCTCTCCGGCACCCACATAAAATCCTGCCAGGGTATAATAAATTTTATACTTCAGTACTTCGCCGTGTTGTGTGGTATGGTTTTTTATACCACAATCTGAAACTGTTTGTGCGGCAGCACTGAAGGAAAAAAGAAAGGACAAAAGAAACAGACCAACATTCATTCCGGATATTTTTTACCGGTATTCGTTATCGCTGGCATCTTCAAAGCGATTGGTTTCCTGTATGTCTTCATCCGGATTAAAATCGCCGCTACTGTCGCTTCGCGAAACATTCATTTGTGCCTTGGCACGTTGTAAACTGATTTCATCCTGCGCATCACATTCATCCATTCCTTCCATGATGGCCGGTTTTTCAAATTCATCGAGGGTATTATACCCCAATTTATCATTTGCCTGAACCTGCTTCATAAACAATCCCCATATCGGCATGGCGGCATGGGCACCTTCACCTAAGCCCACACCAATAAATCGATCGTCGCAGCCTACCCAGGCACCGGCCAGCAATTGAGGGGTATAACCAATAAACCAGGCATCGGCTTCACTATTGGTGGTACCGGTTTTTCCGGCCACTTCACCTTTAATTCCATAACCCGGTTTCAACCGGCGACCGGTTCCGAATAAAACGGTTCCCATCATCATGCGGATCATTTTAAAAGCCGTGATCTCGTTAATCACTTCTTTGCGTTCCGGTACAAAATTCTCGAGCAAGTTTCCGTTGCGGTCTTCGATGCGGGTAATATAAATGGGTTTGGTATTGATACCATAATTCGGAAACATGGTATAAGCCCGCATCATTTCAAATACCGAAATATCGTCGGCGCCCAGGCAAACCGATGGATAGGCGTGAAGTGTACTGGAGATACCCAGTTTCTTCAGAAAGTCGACAAAATGATCGATGCCCACCATGCGTAAAATATTCACTGTGGCATTGTTCTTTGAAAAGGCGAGCGCCCGTTTCATTTCCATAGCGCCACCGGGTTTGTCTGGACAATAATATCCTCTTCCCGGAAAGGTGACACCGGTGAGTGGTATCGACTGACAGGGCGAATAGCCATTATCTACTGCCAGACAATATAAGAGGGGTTTGATGGTGGAACCTACTTGCCGTTTCGTATTGGCATTCACATGGTCGTACTGAAAGTATTTGTGATTGATACCACCCACCCAGGCTTTTACTTCACCGGTAGCCGGATCCATTGCCATAAAACCAGCATGCACAAATCCCTTCATGTATTTAATACTGTCCATCGGACTCAGCACCGTATCTTTTTCACGTTCCGGATTATTCCAGGTATACACTTTCATGTGAACCGGTTTATTGAATACTTCCAGAATTTCTCTTTCATTCATGTCCTCAGCCAGCATATTCCGGAAGCGTTCACTTTCTTTTACATTCCTCATCAGGGTTTGCATATGCCCTTTCCAGTTACGCGCATTGGTGAAACGGGTCTTTCCCTTCATTTGCTCTTCCACGGCTTCTTCGGCATAGCGTTGCATGGTAGGATCCAGGGTGGTATAAATACGAAGACCGTCTTTATAAATATTCAGTCCTTTTTTCTTACACCATACCCGTACATCCTGTTCCACAACCTGTCTGAAATACGGAGCCAAGCCATCGTGCTGCGATTCGCTGGTTGGGTGAAAATCAAGTTTAATAGGTTCCTGTTTCAGGCGTTCCGCTTCGGCACTACTCAATTTATTATTCTTCACCATCTGATCAAAAACCACATTCCTGCGAAGCCGGGTACGTTCGCGTGAACGTTCCCGCACCGGATTATACAACGAAGAACCTTTCAGCATACCTATCAGCATAGCCGATTCAGAAACAGTCAGGTCTTTCGGTAATTTATTGAAATAGGTTTTTGCCGCACATTTTATTCCGAACGCATTATAGCCCCAGGGTACTGTATTCAGATACAAGGCCAGAATTTCGGATTTGGTAAGATTCTTTTCGAGTTTAACAGCGATAATCTGTTCTTTCAGTTTTTCGAGAATGACGATCAGAAAATTTCGGGATCGTTGTTCCTGATCGAGCAGGTGCTTGGCTAATTGTTGTGTAATGGTAGAGGCTCCTCCTTTCCGGTTGAAGGTGAGCACACCTACAATTGCCCTTCCAATGGCCTCGGCATCAATCCCACTGTGTTCGTAAAAGCGTTCATCTTCGGTAGCAATCAGTGCATCGATGGTATTGGGAGCAATCTCGCTGTAGGCCACCGGCTCTCGGTTTTCGAGATACAGTTTACCTATCATACTGCCATCGCCGGCATAAATCTCCGACGCAGCAGAAGATTTAGGATTTTCCAATTCCTTCATTTTCGGCATATACCCTAACCAGCCGGCATTCAGCATCAGCAACATCAGGTTGAAACAAATAATAGCCGACAGAAATAACCACCAAAGGATCTTAATACTTCTCTTCATAAAGCCGCCGCAAATCTAATGGCAGACCATGCTAAAGTACAGTATTTAAGAGGAAATTTAGGAAATGTTTGGCGTCCGGTCAGTTCAGTTTGAACGGGGCGTAAAAATCAAAATCGGGGATATATACCTTGAAAACCGACTTGTCCATCAGGTTCTCCATTTCATAGGTTCCGTTCATCCGGCCAATATCACTTTTTAAGTGTGCTCCACTTACATACTGAAACGATTCACCGGGTTCCAGTACGGGTTGTTGTCCTACCACTCCTTCACCTTCTACTTCCCGGTAAAATCCGGTACTGTCGAAAATGAACCAGTGCCGGCGAAGAAGGCGAACCGGAAAATGGGAACGGTTTTCAATCAGAATACGATACGAGAAAATGTATTCTCCATCGAATGGACGCGATTGTTCTCTGTTGTAAAAAGTTTCTACAGTAACACTAACTCCCTGTGTAATCGATTGCGACATGAAAAGTAAAAATAAAGTTTTTTTATTTGCAGCCAAAAATTCAAACCCATTGAAAAGCGCCCGGAGCTTCATCGGCCAGTTCAGCCCGGCGTGCTTCCACTTCGTAGGGATTCTGTTCATAGCCATAACGTAAACTCAGCCACAGGTAATGACATTCGAACCAGAAGGCCCCTTTTTCTTTTCGTTGCTGAATATGGCAAAGTTCATGTTTCAGCCATCGTTCGTTGCTTAAAAACTCTTCCCGGCTGCATCCATGCAAATGAATGGCACCATTCCAAACCATGGCCACTTTTTTTCTTCCCAGTTTCCATGCTGCGATCCGGGCCGGAAACGAGGACGTTACAATACGAACCGGTGTTACTTTGGATTCCATTTATCTAAAATCTGCCGGGCATGTTTTGCACTCAGTACCTTACGGATAATTTCTACAATACGCCCTTCTTCATCAATCAGAAAAGTGCTGCGTAATACCCCCATGAAACGATGTCCGTATAAATTCTTCTCACCCCATGCACCGTATTTTTCAATCACTGTTCGCCGGGTATCGGCCAGTAAGGTATAGGGTAACTGATGTTTTTCGATAAACAGGGTATGTCGTTCCGAGGTATCCGGACTGATTCCCACCACATCCATACCGGCCTCTTGTAATTCGGCATAATGATCCCGGAGATTACAAGCCTCAATGGTACATGTGGGAGTCATATCCTCGGGGTAAAAAAACAGAACCAGTTTTTTCCCTTTGAAGTCGCTTAAGCGAACAGTTTGTCCGTGTTGATTTTTTAATGAAAAGGCGGGTGCCTTATCTCCTTTTTGAAGTAGTGCCATCGTAGTTATTTTATCAGATTTAGTTTTAGTTCCCGCTTGTTTTTATTTTCATCCATCACCTGTAATACAAAAAGATGCCTGCCTTCCGGAAAATACGAATCCAGTTCATAACTCAGGCGATTCCCTTTTTGTACCAGTCGAAGCCATTGTCCGTCCACCGATGCTTCATACCCCGCCATCGAAGTACTTTCTTCATTTACCGTGAAGTCGAGTTGGATGCAGTTCCCGATACTGTCTCCATCGCGTATTTCTGTTTGAATCACGGGAGCCACGGTATCGTTTCTGAGTACATAGGTTCCGAATTCACGTAAACGGCCGTGAATCCTGTCCTTCTCTACCGAAACAGCCATTCCTTTGCCTTTGTTTTCTTTACCATAAGGCATACGATAC
The DNA here is from genome assembly GCA_964458785.1 of uncultured Bifidobacterium sp. Classification (GTDB taxonomy): domain Bacteria; phylum Bacteroidota; class Bacteroidia; order Chitinophagales; family Chitinophagaceae; genus OLB11. Next base: position 6,283 of record CAYWKR010000011.1, read on the forward strand.
AGATAATATTTTTCCTTCAGCTGGTTTTGAAGGGGGTGAAATGGTTTAAATGACAAGTCCATCGTTTCATGCATCGGTATATGTCCATTCAGAATCTGTATCACGGTTTCGCCCTGCTTGTTTTTTTCAACCCTGTGATAAAAGCAAAGGGTATCATATACAAAGTGCGTTTTACTGTGAATTTCTAAACGTTCATCTTTAATATGAAAATCATGTTGTGGAGTGACAGCCAATTTACAAGCCGGCTTTATGGTAGATTTTCCCTGATGTTTTAATCGGAAACGACAATCGGAACTATTCCCTTTTACATCGCGGATAGTAATTTTTATGCTGTGAATTTTTCCATCGGATAAATCAATCACTCCTTTTCGGGCGCCCCAGTCGGCATAAACGGGTAAATGATCTCCCGGAAGTGAACTGCATAATTGTATCCAACGGCCTTGTTTTTTTCTGTAGCTGTAATCGGCCATCGAATTCATATAGCGGGTAATGTCGTATCCGATATCATCGAGTTGCCAACCAAAAAATAAGGAATCATCCACCCACAAATTCATTTCATATACCCCTAAGGTTCCCAGCGCATTCTCCATATAATCGTCGGCAGCAATACCCAGAAAAACCTGTGTATCCGAACAATAAATCAGCTCTTTTTTTGGAGTGCATTTCTCGTTTTGCGTGGAACAGGAAATCAGGAAGGGGTCCTGTTCATATATACTTTTCCCGGCCTGATACAGGGCTATCGATTCGAAGCGGGGTGCCTTGGTATCCGGGGTGTTTGAAAAAAAGAGCAGTGGATTCAACGGATGTTCAGTGCGGGTATCCCGGATTTCGAGATGAAGATGAGGGCCTTCGGAAGAGCCAGTATTGCCGCTGTACGCAATAAATTCTCCTTGTCGTAACGGAAACTGATGGGGCATAAAAATAATATCCTGTTTCCAGCTTTTTTCTTCATACTGCCTTCTGCGAACATATTCTTCCAGAGCGGGGAAAAAGCGGTTCAGATGGGCATACACCGATGTATAACCTCCGGGATGCGTGATGTAGATGGCATTTCCGAAACCACCGGCTTCAATTTTAACCCGCGAAACAAATCCGTCTTCAATGGCGTATACCGGAATATTTTCGATTTGCTGGGTACGAATATCAATTCCGGAATGGAAATGGTCGGGGCGACATTCTCCAAAATTTCCTGCCAGCGAAAAAGGAATATGTAAAGGCAACTGATAGTGTTGCGGATAATTTTTAGCAGGGAAAAGCGATTGTGTATTTCCCGATTCTGGAATGAACCCCAATAACAAAAGAACAAAAAGCCAGGGGGAGTTAACTGACATGCGTACCGGGATTTTGCGGCACTCGTTCATTCTCCGCCTGTTCCAGTGTTTTTTTTACTTCATGCGATTCGGAAGGGAGCAGTTTTTTCTGGAACACCATGATGCAAATAACCCCGAAGGAAATGGCAAAATCGGCCAGATTGAATACCGGCCGGAAGAACTCAAAGGATTCGCCGCCCCAAATGGGTAACCAATCGGGGAAGGTTCCGTTCAGCACAGGGAAATATAACATATCTACCACTTTACCATGCAGGAAATCGCCATAGCCATGTCCCCAGGGCACCAGACGCCCGAGGTGGAAACTGCTTTCAGTAAAAATTTTTCCATAAAACATACTGTCGATCAGGTTACCGGCAGCACCTGCTAAAATAAGTGCCGAAAAAAAGATCAGACCGTTTCGGTGTTTCTTACGGATAAGCCGGGTTTCGATAAAATAAAATCCCCAGCATACGGCGCCGAAGCGAAACACGGTTAAAAACAATTTGCCCCATCGTTCTCCGAATTTCAATCCAAAGGCCATGCCTTCGTTCTCGATAAAATGCAAACGAAACCAGGAGCCGATCAGATTCACTTCTTCCCCGTAATAAAAATGGGTCTTGATATAAATTTTCAGAATCTGGTCGAACAGAAGAACGAGGGCTACCGTCAGGAAAACGTGTTTCAGCTTCACAAATAAATATTTCCGGCAAATGTACAGGGGAATCCTGAACTGCCATCCGTACACCGTTCAGACCATTTACTGCAAGGGATTTCGGGAACGGATATAATTCCGCCAGCGATTCAGTACCTCCTCAAATTCAGCCGGTAATGGCGATTCGAAGTGCATGAATTCACCGCTGACAGGATGTACAAAACCCAGTGTTTTTGCATGCAAGGCCTGCCGGGGCAGAATTTGGAAGCAGTTTTCCACAAACGACTTGTACTTACTGAATACGGTACCTTTTAAAATCCGGTCGCCTCCATAAAAGGCATCGTTAAAAAGGGTATGACCAATATGTTTCATGTGCACCCGGATCTGATGGGTACGTCCTGTTTCCAAACGACATTCCACCAGTGTAACATAATGGAAGCGTTCCAGAACGGTAAAATGGGTAATAGCATGTTTTCCTTTTTCGTCATCAGCGTCATACACATCAAAGAGTTTGCGCAAGCGTTCATGCCGGCCAATAAAAGTATCTATCGTGCCTTCATTTTCCCCGGGATCGCCCCACACCAGAGCATGCTATAAACGGGTTACTGTATGGGCAGCAAATTGTTTACTTAAATGCTGCATCGCATGGGGTGTTTTGGCCAGCACCAGCAAACCGCTGGTATCTTTATCGATGCGATGTACCATGCCTACACGGGCTAATTCGGTGGTATCGAGATGTTGTTGCTGAAAGTGAAAAGCGGCTGCATTTACCAGGGTGCCATTGGGGTTTCCATGACCGGGATGTACCACCATGCCCCAGGCTTTATTCACCACCATCACCGATTCATCTTCATAAACAATGTCAAGGGGAATATCTTCCGGTATAATTTCTTCGCTGTGCGGAATATGATAGGAATAAGCCAATACATGATCACCGGGTTTTACCTTATAATTCGGTCGTATACTTTTCCCATTCACCAAAACCAAACCCTCGTCGATGGCTTCCTGAATTTTGGTACGGGTAGCATTCGACATTTTATTCATCAGATACTTATCGATGCGATAGGGTTCCTGTCCTTTCTCAATCACAAAGTCAAAAACCAATTGCTTAACCGGTTCACCCGAATCGTCCACACCGTCTTCCCATTCTTCTTCGTTCATTGATGGCAAATGTAATGGAATTCAGGAAGGTGTACCGGAACGCGATGGGGATTTGAAAATACCCTTACCTTGCGGCACGAATATGCGCTTCCATTCTGCCTTTATTGGGTTTACCCTGGCTTTATGTTTTTGGTTTCAGTCTGCTTCGGCTTTGCGTATCAGTGTGCTCACCTGTGGAAGTGGCAGCGATTTGTATGCCTGTTATGGTCACAGTGCGGTGCGCATTCTGGATACAGCGTCACAACTCGATGTGGTTTATAATTACGGCACGTTTAATTTTTCTGATGAACAGTTTTACTGGAAATTCACCCGGGGGCAATTGCCATATTATTTAAACACCGAATCGTTTGCGGGTTTTATGGGTACCTATCAGCAGGAACATCGTTCGGTGATAGAACAGGTACTTGAATTGCCACAGGATGATGCGGTGCGACTGAAGAATTTTCTCGAATTCAATGCCCGCGTAGAAAACAAATATTACCGCTATCATTTTTTATTCGACAACTGCAGTACACGTATCCGTGATTTATTTCCTGCCCAATTTGGATCCCGTTTTCAGTGGGGTAAAGCCATAGAAGACGGAATGTATACCTACCGGCAGCAGTTAAACCGGTATGAAGCCCCACTTCCCTGGACACGCAGTGGAATTAATTTGCTGATGAGTCACCGGGTGGATGAAAAAATGAATAATGAACAGAGTATGTTTCTTCCGGCCTTTCTTATGGAAGGGTTGCGGTCGGCTACGCTGGATGGCAAGCCAATACTCAGTACTACGCAGGAATTAATATCTGGTCAATCGTTGCCTTCCGTTCCAGATGAACCCCGCATGGCATTCTGGATATTATTTGTAATGGTGGTATTGCTTTCTTTCCGCCCGGCCATAAAACCCTATCTGATTTATTTCGATGTGCTCTTTTTTATGCTGCTGGGATTATTGGGTTGTTTTATTTTATTTATGTGGTTTGGCACCACACATGAAGTATGTCGCTATAACCTCCATCTATTTTGGGTATTTCCATTGCATATTCTTTTTGCAGCACAACTGGTCAGAAGTCCGTCGTGGCTTTCGTCCTATGCCCGCTATACATCCTGGCTCTGTATGCTAACCATAGTTTATCGCTATTTTTCCATTCAGGAACTGGGTGCTGAATGGACACCGGTTATTCTGCTCAGTTGGATGCGACTTCGTGCCTATGTCAGGTCTGACGGGTTGTCGGCTATTAAAAATACATTCCGCTATGCTTACCGAACTCAGAACCAGTAAATTTAAAGGTTGCCGGTACCTGAAATGCGGAAGCGGGTCCGATGTATTGGTCTTGTTACACGGTTTTGGTGAAGATCACCGAATCTGGAAATTCCAGCAAGAAGGACTGTCTGCTTCATATACATTACTGCTGCCCGATGTACCGGGTTCAGGCGAATCACCGATACCGGAAGAAAAAATTACCATGGAACTTATGGCTGAATGTGTTCGTGATCTGCTTGTTCAGGAAGAAGTTGAACAGGCCATTCTTCTTGGACATTCCATGGGAGGCTATAGTACCCTGGCCTTTGCTGAAGCCTATCCTGAACGACTTCAGGCTTTCGGACTGATACATTCTACCGCCTATGCCGACGATGAACTGAAAAAAGAGAACCGGCGTAAATCCATTCGTCTGATGGGCAATGAAGGTAAGGATGTATTTCTGCAAGCCATGATTCCCAATCTGTATCATCCGGATTTTGCCAAACAAAACGCTTCCTTGCTGGATGAGCATCTACAGATGGCAAAGCAAATTCCTGTGGCACATTTGCAAGCGTATTACCAGGCTATGATTGATCGTCCCGACCGGACTGGGGTTTTACAAAAAAGTAAAGTTCCCGTTTTATTGGTAGCAGGCTCTAACGACCAGGCCGTGCCCTATACACACCTGATGGAACAAGGCACCTTGCCGGCCATTTGCGATATAGAGGGCATTCCTTACTGCGGACATACCAGCATGTTTGAATGTCCCAACGTCTTAGAGTCAATAATCCATAAGTTTTGCCAATTCGCGTTGCTTTAAAAACCGTTACTTTTGTGCTTCTGAGGTATTTGTTTTCCATATGGTTTAGCCTGATCAGTACCAGTTTACTGGCTTCACATATTGTAGGAGGCGAGTTTACCTATCGATGTATCGGGAGCGACAAATATGAATTTACGCTGAACCTTTACCGCGATTGTTTACCACCTAATATGGGCGGAGGCAATCCGGCCGCATTGGCCGAGGACGATCCGGCTTTTATTTCTATTTACCGGGGGTTCTCGTTCTTTCTTTTCGATTCGGTTTTTTCGTCTTCCAGTATTCTGGTACCGGTGAACTTTAAAAACGAATGCCTCAATAATCCACCGGTAACCTGTATTAACCGGCTTCAGTTTGTTTTTACAGTTACCCTTCCGGCTAGTTCTCAGGGCTATACCATTCTTTGCCAGCGTTGTTGCCGGAATGCCAGTATCAATAATATTACCAGTCCGGGCAATACCGGAGCCACGTATTCGTGCACAATTCCTCCTTCGCCGGTGCTTTGTAATAACAGCGCAGTATTTCAGAATTATCCGCCGCAGATTATCTGTATCAATAATCCCCTGATTTACGATCATTCGGCTTTTGATCCAGATGCCGATTCGCTCAGCTATTCATTTTGTAATGCCATTCGAGGAGGATCACCCACCGATCCTAAACCCAGTCTGACCAGTGGAAGCCTGCCTGCGATGACTTCGGTGAATTATGTTTCGCCTTTAAGCGGAACCAATCCCATGGCTGGAAATCCATTAATAAAAATTGATCCTCATACCGGATTGATTACAGGCACACCCAATTTATTAGGCCGCTTTGTAGTGAATGTTTGTTGTACCGAATGGAGGGCCGGTGTTCCTATCAATGTGATCAGCCGCGAATTTCAGTTTGTGGTTACCAATTGTTCAAAGGCCGTGATTGCCAATACCCCATTATTCTCCGACGAGCCCAATACCTATATCGTGAGTTGTAAAAGCAAAACGGTTCATTTTCAAAACAGCAGCAGTGGGGGCTTCCGCTATTTCTGGGATTTTGGGGTAGCTTCAACAAACAGCGATACCTCCGATCAGTTCGAACCTACGTATACCTATGCCGATACCGGAACGTATCTGATTACGTTGTACGTAAATAAAGGTTCTGATTGTGCCGATAGTATTCAGCGCATCGTTAAGGTGTATCCTGATTTTGAAGCCGCCTTTGATTATAAAGGATTGTTGTGCCCCGAAAGTCCTATCGATTTTATCGACAAAAGCACGTCAACACTCGAAAATATTAATTACTGGATGTGGACCTTTGGCGACGGAGCATCCAGCACGGTTCAAAATCCAACCCATAGCTATGGGAATACCGGAAATAATTTTCTGGTAACCCTTATCAGTGGAAACGCCATGGGATGCCGGGATACCGCATCGCAAACCTTAGCCATTCCATCGGTACATGTTTTTGCCGGGAATGATACCGTGATTGTAAAAAATACGCTCTTCACGTTTAATGGCAGTGGAGCGCAACAGTATCAGTGGTCGCCTTCCGGACCACTCGATAATCCGTTTATCTTTAATCCGTCTGCCACCTTCAGCGATACAGGCCGGTATACCTTTACGTTGCAAGGGGTCACCGAAAATGGCTGTATCGGAAATGATACCATCGTTATTACAGTAGCTAACGGTCCTTACCTGAACATACCCAATGCGTTTAGTCCGAATGGGGATGGACTGAATGATGTGTTTCTGATTCTGGCTGCCGGATATAAACAATTGAATTATTACCGCATCTTCAACCGCTGGGGAGAACAGGTATTTTACAGTCGTAATTTCAGAACAGGTTGGGATGGAAGCTACAAAGGAAAACCTTGTGAAATGGGAACCTATTTTTACCTGATCAGTGCAAGGGATACAGATAATAAAGAATTGATGATAAAAGGGGATGTCACCCTGATCCGATGATTATGAAAAGAACGGTCATTATTACCGGCGCTACCTCAGGAATAGGCCGAAGTGCTGCCTTCCGCTATGCAGAAAAAGGATACCAGCTGATTTTATGTGGCCGGCGTGCCCAGCGTCTGCAAGAAGTAGAGGAGGAATTGCAACGTACATTCCAGGCTGCAGTGCAAACATTATGTTTCGATATTCGCGATCCGGAGGCTTGTGCTCAGGCGGTTTCGTCGATCGACCGGAATCGTTTTCCTGAAATGAATATTTTAGTAAACAATGCCGGATTGGCTGCCGGTTTTGGTCCTGTTGATCAGGGTAATTACGACGACTGGAATCGCATGATTGATACCAATGTGAAAGGGTTGCTGCACATGAGCCGTGAAA
>CAYWKR010000012.1:0-13546 GCA_964458785.1 uncultured Bifidobacterium sp.
GGTTTCGTGGTATTGGTTGCGGGTGTGTCTTTAATACCTAATTTGGCTTTTACAGCATTCAGAATATTGTCTTCGGGTTTGGCATAAATGATGGCTCCAATACTGGTATCCATTATATAGCTGTATCCTTTTTCGGCAGCCACAGATTCAATGGCACCCTGGGCCTTCTTGTTAATAGGTTCCAGAAGTTCCTGTACTTTATCGTCGATTTTTTCTTTGGCAGTCTGTTCAAAAGAAACCATACGGTTTTGTAAATCCTGAATTTCTTTTTCTTTCACTGCTTTAATGGCTTCGGAAAGCGTTTTTTCACTTGCCTGATAAGCCTTTACTTTGGTTTCCAGCTCAGTTTGCATGGTTTTCATCTGATCGGCAAAGGTTTTCTGGAAGGCTTCTGCCTCATCATTGGCCTTTTTTGTTTCTGGCATAATGGAAATCAGTTCCTGAGAATTGATATAACCGATTTTTTGTTGTGCCATAGCCGACCATCCGGACAGAAGGATAACCAGGGCAATCATCATTTTTTTCATGTATTCGTTTGTTTTCTGGTGCGCAAATATAAGTTGTGGTCTGTAAAACAACTTATTTTCTTTTCGCCGGGTTTACTCCCAATTCCCTTAATACGTCCTCGCTTTTATCGATTTTGGGATCAGAGAAGAAGACACTCAGATCCGCTGATTTGTCGAAAATAATATCGTAGGTCTTTGAAGCCGCCATACGCTGAACTGCATTGTACACTTTGTCCTGAACCGGTTTTACCAACTCCTGGCGTTTTTTAAACAAGTCACCTTCAAATCCAAAGCGTTTCTTTTGTAATTCTTTTGCTTCCTTTTCTTTTTTTACAATCTCGTCTTCTCTCTTCTTTTTCATTTCTTCACTCAGCATTACCTGTTCGGCCTGGTAGGCTTTGTACATACGGTCAACCTCCTGTAGTCTGGCATCAATTTCTTTTTGCCATTGGGCCGAACTTTCATCGAGTTTGGTTTGCGCTTGTTTGTATTCAGGCAGATTCTCGAGAATATATTTCGAATCGATGACACAATAGCGCTGAGCCTGCAAATTCATACCGCTGATCAGGAAAGCGGCCATCCATAGTATTTTTTTCATTGCTTAAAAAATTTCGGTTCCGACTATACGTAGTTGTTGAGGTTTGAAGATAGGGTATTCTTTAACCATTGTTTTATTTTCTATTCCGGTTCGAAGCCCAGCATGAAGGAGAACTTGGTCGCCTGCCCGAATTTGGTTCCGGGTGTCAGACGGTCAAGACCTAATCCATAATCCAGTCCGAGTAATCCAAACATAGGAAGGTAGATACGTACCCCTAATCCTACTGACCGCTTCAACTGAAACGGATTAAAGCTTTTGAAATTGTCCCAGGCATTGGCTGCTTCGAAGAAAGCCAGTCCGTATATAGTAGAAGATGGATTGAGTGAGAACGGATAGCGCATTTCGGCCTGATACTTATTAAAGATGGTTGCACCGGCCGAGTTGGAGTAAATCTCATATCCGCGATGAGCAATAATATCGCGTCCGTATATAGTGAAACCGGATAAGCCGTCACCTCCCACCTGAAAGCGCTCAAATGGCGATTGCAGGGCCGGGTTATAATAACCCAGATACCCCTGTTTGGTAGCGAGTTTCAATACCAGATTGCCTTTTACTTTCTGGTACCATTCGGCAGTGAAACGGTATTTGTGGTATTCAATCCATTTGTATTTATCGGCGGCAGCCATATTCGTGTAATCTTTATTCCCAAATAACGAATAAGGCGCAGTGAATTGTCCGCTGAGTACAATGTTAGACCCTCCGCGAGGATACAGGGGCTGATCGACAGAGTAGCGGGCCAGGGTTAATTTCAAACTCAGGTTATTGGCCATCCCCCGGGTGAAATCACTGAAGAATGTATAATCACGGATATTATAAAGCTGATAATTCAAACCATAGGAAAGAACGAAATTATCATCGGGCCATTTCAAACGTTTACTTAAACTGGCGCCTGCTCCCAGGGTAGTCATATGTCCGTTCACCGTAGAGCCCTGCGTACCGGCAAAATAGGTACGGTACACATTTACCGACAAACTGTTGGGTTTTTTACCTCCCAGCCAGGGTTCAGTAAATCCGGCCGTAATGGAATTGTACCACTTTCCGTTTGCCTGTCCGCGTACCGAAAGTTTTTGACCATCTCCCATGGGAATAGGATCCCATTCACGAAGTTTACCCAGATTTTTTACTGCAAAATTGTTGAAGGAAACACCAATGGTTCCGGTAATCCCCAATCCGCCGCCAAACCCGGCTTGCAACTCCAGCTGATCGGCCGATTTTTCAGTCACAGTGTAATCGATATCTACCGTTCCATCGTTATGGGGAATGGGGGTGATGCCAATTTTTTCAGCATCAAAAAATCCCAGATTGGATATTTCCCGTTGGGAACGCATAATGTCTGTTCTGCTGAATTTATTTCCGGGATAGGTTCTGAGTTCACGACGAATTACATGTTCATGTGTTTTGTCGTTTCCAGCAATATGAATATTCCGTAAGGTATACTGATCACCTTCTGTAATGCGGATTTCGAAATGAATGGTATCATTCACAATCGATTTTTCTTCTGCATCGGCATTGAAGCCCAGATAGCCATCATCAAGGTATAAGGAACCAATATCATCTCCTTCCTGGGTAGGAATTTTTCCGATACGTTTATTCAGAAGTTCCTGATTATAGATATCTCCTTTTTTTATGCCCAGCATTTTGCTGAGTTGTTCGGAAGTGTACTTCGTGTTCCCTTTCCATTCGATATCGCCAAAATAATACCGGTTTCCTTCTTCGATTTGTAAGTCAATATTCAGGTGGCCGTTTTTTGCCGTGTACAAGGTGTCGCGAACAATGGAAGCATCCCGGAATCCGATAGAGTTGTAGTATTCCAGAACATGTAGTTTGTCTTCTTCAAACTTTTTTGCATTGTATTTCGAAGCAGTGAAGATTCCGTACCGGATATAGGGATCGAGTAATTGTGCTGTTTTTGAAAGAGAAAGAAATCCTTTGTTTTTCAGATAGTTATTAAACTGATGCTGGTTGATTCCATAAATACTTTCCCGGTCGGCAGCAGTGAGTGAAATGCGGGCCATTTCTTTGCTGTCTTTCATGTTTTTTTTCAGTTTCATTACCGTGGCATGTTCATTGCCAAACATATTGATCTGATTAATTTTCACTTTCTGTCCTTTATGAACGATGAACGTGAGAATAACCATATTTACAAACGAGGTATCTTCTTTTTCCTGAACCTTTACCTGTACATTGGAGAATCCTTTTTCGGTATAAAACTTTCTGATTTTTTCTACGGCATTTTGTTTGGTGGCTTCGGTAACTACTTTCGATTTCACCAGGCCTATCTTATCTTTCAGTTCCTTTGCATCATTGTCTTTGATTCCCTTGAAATTGTATTTCGATAAACGGGGGCGTTCCGTGATACTGATTTCAAGAAAGAGCTTGTCACCCTGGATATGATCCACATTAATTTCGATATTGGCAAAAAGGTTTTGCTTCCAGAGGTTCTGAATGGCTTTTGAAATTTTAGGATCAGAAGGGAATTTCAGTTTGTCACCGGCACTCAGTCCTGAAATAGAAATCAACAATTCTTCATCCAGATATTTGGAACCTACCACTTTAATACCGCCAATGGTATATTCAGAGGCTGACTGATTCAGGGTAGATGTTTTCCGGTCGCGTTTCTGCCGCAGACCCACCTGTGCATCGGTAGTGAGTGAAAATAATAGAAGTAACACCGTACAGGTGATCAGATGCAGTTTGTTCATGCAATATTGAGTTGTTCGCTGGTTTTGCCGAATCGGCGTTCCCGGTTTTGGTAATTTAAAAGAGCCTCGAACAGGTTTTCCTTCCTGAAGTCGGGCCAATGGGTTTGAGTAAAATACAGTTCAGCGTAAGCGAGCTGGTACAACAGAAAATTACTGATACGATGTTCACCACTGGTACGGATCATTAATTCCGGATCGGGAAAGGTTGCGGTGCTAAGATGCGACTGAAACAGAGTATCATTGATTTGTTCCGGTTCAATTTTTCCCGCTTTTACCTCTGCAGCCAGTTGCCGGGTGGCTTCCAGAATTTCCCACCGGGCGCTGTAGCTCAGTGCCAGAATAAGATTCAGGGTTTGATTTCCTGCTGTCATGGTCATAGCTTCGTCCAGTTCACGCTGGCAAACCGGAGGCAAACTTTTCAGATCGCCAATGACATACAGCCGGACCCCGTTTTTTGACAGGGTTTCTGCTTCCTTCCGGATGGTGGTGACCAATAACTCCATCAACCCCTGAACTTCGTTTTCCGGACGATTCCAGTTTTCAGTTGAAAAGGCATATAAGGTCAGGAACTTCACCCCCGATTCCACGCAGCCTTCCACCACTTCACGAACACTGATAACACCATGCTGATGTCCAAACAGACGATCTTTTCCCCTTTCCTTAGCCCAACGACCATTTCCATCCATAATGATGGCTACATGTTGAGGCACCTTATCGCGGTGAAGTAATTCGAGCATGGGGTATTGAAGGCGCCCAAAAGTACAAAAAACATACTGCTCGGGGGGGGCAATTTAAATTGGCAGATAGAGTTTAACACGACTTTCACAGCCAGAGTAGCCTGAAAAGTCCTGAATACAAGCCTTTGCAGGAAATGAATGTCCCTTTTTCTTCATCGGGTGGTAAGGAATTATCCATGCACCGGAATAGGTTCTTATGGTATTTGCCCTATATTTGTTTGACCCAAGAAATTGTGTAATGAAAAATGTGATTTACTACTGTTTGTGCGCTTTGATGGCTTTCACTGCGTTATCGTGCGGAAAAACGCAAAGCAACGATTTCCCCCTTCCGGTAGTCAGGAAGGAGGCCGTTTTTATTTGTACCGACAACAATAACCTGATTAGCTATGATCCCTATACCGGTGCGAAACACTGGGAAGTGAATTTTAAGGGAAATAGCCGTGGCGTGCCGGTTTTATGGAAGAAGAAACTGTATCTCGTAACGAATAACGGGTACTTCTATGCGGTGGATGTACTAAAAGGAAAAATCAGTCTTGAAGTGAATATTACCAATAGCAGCGATTATTCACTGGCTGTGGAAAATGATCGTTTATACATGGCCAGCGATAAATTGTATTGTTACGATTTAAATGGTACGCTGGTTTGGCAATACGACCCACTGACCCCATGTACGGCCTCACCCACTCTGGTCAATGGTAAAGTGTATGTTCCGGCCAACGATCGTATTCATGCGGTGGATGCGGGCAGTGGAAGTGGTGTATGGACCTCGCCCAGTGCAGGAGGTATTAATATTCAGAGCTCACCCAGAGTAAGTAACGGGTTGGTTTATTTTGGCGGAGAGAATAAGAAGATTTATGCGTTACAACAGAGCGATGGTTCTGTACGTTGGGAATACCTGACCGGTGACCGGATTAAATCTTCTCCACTGGTGTATGGTGGTATGTGTATTTGTGGAAGTGAAGATTTTGGTTTGTATTGTATCGATACTACCTCACCTACCTTGCCACCCAATGGTGAATTGCGCTGGAAGTATACCACCCTCGACCGTATTTCATCTTCACCGGCTGTACATGAAGCGTCAAATACAATTATCGTAGGTGGATATGATTTCAATTTATATGCAATTGATCATGTAAGTGGATTATTAAAATGGAAATATCCTGCAGGGAGTCTGATTAAATCGTCTCCTTTGGTGTATGGTAATTATATTTTCTTTACCTCCTACGATCGTTATCTCTATTGTGTGGATGTTCGTTACGGGAATACCGTCTGGAAGTCGTACATTAATGGAAATACCGACAGTTCGCCGATGGCCGATGACATGACGAACGGGGTGTATCCAACTGTGAGCGGAATGAGTAAATATTGATATCAGAAATCGAATTTCAAACTTCCAAAAACGCCAAACCGACGAATCGGAGAATCGTTCAGTCCGGCCCGATAAGGAAGAACCCGCCATACACAATCTATTCGAAGCACCTTTAAAATATTTTCAATACCGGTGCCGGCTTCGAGATAGGGAGATCGGTGTAGTGTTTGAAAAGAATAATCCGGATACGAATTTAAAATCCGGTTGTTGTTACTCAAATTACCATAGACTCCTTTCACATTCCAAAAAGTCCGGATCTTCATTTTTTTTACATAAGGGATGTATTTAAAAAATAAAGTACCCAGTGCATGTTCTGCCATCAGGCCTGCATAGGTATCGCTCAGGTATTCATAGCGGTACATCATATTGAAGGCAAATCGCGAATAATAATAAAATTCATTTCCGGGATGAACTTCTAACAGCGAGTAGGGTAAGGTACCCCATACTTTACCACCGAATGCATACGTCATAATCGAACCGGCATGCGGAATACGTATGGTATAGGTTCCGGTCATTCGAAGTTTGCTGTAGTTGTATTGTCCATTCAAAATGTCTTTTATTCCCTGGCTGAAAGTGATTTTGATAACAGGGTATCGGGTGCCTAAACTGGTTCTCCAATAATTTCCTTCTACGAATTGTTCACGATGAGCATACCGAAGTTCGATTCCGCTTTCAAAGGAAGAGATTCCGTTTTGTTTATTGGCGGTAAGCGGCACAGGAAGCGGATTCAGCGGTTGAAATTGTTTCCGCTCCATGTAAACACGAAAACTAAGTCCGTTATGAAAACTCTTGTACGTTTCCACCAGTTGTTTGTCGGTATAAGCCAGTTTCCATGGTACATTTTTACGCCCTATGGTTCCAAAAATATTATCAATGGTTCCTGCACCATCCGACTGGTTCACCGAATTGTCGACATCGTGTTTATACTCTCCGTACAGATACATCCTGGGATTTCGCTTTAAAATCCATAAGGCACTTCCAAAATATTTGAATCGCTGGTCACGCATTCCATAGGCAGCGTAAGCCTGGATATAAAGATTCTTAGCTAATTTGGGTGTAGTTCCCAATGTAAAGCGCCAACGTGAACCTTCTATTACATTTTTACTGTAGAGGTTATAAATAGGTCCTATTTCAATGGGGCCGGCCTTCACAATTCCTGTGGCCAAGAGATAAAAAAATGAGTAGTACCGTTCATATACCGGCAGATGCTGAATGGTATCAATCATTTTATAAATGGTCTTTTCATTTTTCGACAAACTATCATGCCGCACTTCATTCCAATACTCTTCATTCCGGTTCAGCGCCTGATCCATCACGATGGTTTCTGCTTTTTCTTTTTTATCGTTCAGAAAGTCTTCTGTAGTTTTTTCATTAACATGAATATTCCGGTACGTTGTTGTTTTTCTGCCAAGAAAACCGGCAACCTTATCACCATGGGGTGGCAGAAAATCGACATAGAATTTATCCCGGCTCAGGAACCATAAACTATCGTGTAAGCAGGTAAATTCCTGTACCAGACTCACCCGGTTAACCCAGTTGATATTTTGCTCGCGCCCCAGATTCAAATTCACTTTTTGAATGGCAAAATCACTGTCATGTATCCAGATATCTCCTTCAAAACAATGTTCACCCTTTCGTTTAGGTTTAAGAATAACCTGATAATATCTTTTTCCATGTACTATCTGTGTGTCGTTTAACTGGTAACTGTAAAAGAATGGTGCATTATCGGCCACCGGACTGGTAAAGGGAACTTCGAATACCAGCATGTTGTTCGAGTATACATTCAGGTTCTGGTACATGGCGCCCAGCAATTGACTGACACTTTGATTTTTATACCCGGAAATTCTTGAACCTTTAATCACTTCCTTCATCTTCTTGGGTTTCTTCTGATAATAATAATCCGAGATGGATTCAGTCAGAAAAAGTGGAAGAAATGGTTTTTCATCCGAAGTGGAATCCATGTATTGCTGAACGAAGCTGAATTTTTTTAGAAGAGGTGAAACCTTAAATGCCTTTTTTGGAATCTTGTTGATATCCATTTCGAGTTTATTGTACACTTCGTACCGGTAGTTCTCAGCTTTGTCGTAATTATTCAGTTCCTTATTGCGGATTACTTTTCGAATCAGGGCTAGCGCAGGATCTCGGGATTCATGGATCACAAAATCACGCATCTGAATTGAACTTCGCTCCAGTTCAATTTTAAAATAGCGGTATGCATCATTTTTTGACAGTAGAATGCTATCGCGGCGATATCCGACACTGCTAATATATAAGGTGTCGCCGGGAAGTTCGTTCGTAGTAAACCGGAACAGTCCATTGATATCGGCCTTAAATCCGGTAGTCTTTCCTGAAAACCGAAGGGTAGCAAAGGCAATACCTTCACCGGTCAGTTGATCCCTGACATAGCCTTCGAGAAGAAATTTTTTTCTGGTTTCCTGTTTTTGAAGTTGTTGTTGCCCTGCAGAATCGCTTACTGTTTGGGCCTGTAAGGAAGAGGTCAGGCAAACGCACAGGATAATCTGGAGTAAAATGGCGATATAAAAGGAAGATTTTTTTTGAATCATGAATCAAAAATCGGTGGCCATAGACAAGTGTAACATAGGTTTACTGCCACCACCTGGTCTCCATGCAAAATCGCCACGCAGGAAATAACCCAGAATGCGGGTACGCAATCCCAATCCATATCCCAACGCCCAGCTGCGTTCCAGTAATACAGATACATTCGATTGATCGTCCCGGATACGGATCTGATTGATGATATTATCGGCTGTAGGATAAAAGCCGTGAAAAGCAATACCGGCATCGGTAAAGGCAATCAGTTGTGCATGATGAATGAAGCCGGATTTTACCTGACGCCGGGAGAAGGTATTCCAGATGGGAAGTCGTATCTCTTCATTCCACACCATATAACCACTTCCATTTCGTGCACCTTGTTTATATCCTCTCAGGTTGGTGGCCAGCGATTGAAATGCATAATTCTCGTTGGGCTGAATCACGGTATACTGATCTGATTTAGCATTCAGCGGGTTGTCGACACCACCCAGGAAATACAGTATTCTGGCTTTTCCGGTACTGGATGCTCCTGCCATCCGGGAAGCCAGTATACAATTTTTGTACAGGGTTTTATAATGTCTGGCATCGTACCCGATATTAAAAAAACCTTTCTGATGCTGATCGAAGCGGTACTGATATTCGGCAAAAATTTTTGCTCTTCCCCCTTTCCAGATATTCAGCAAGGGATTTATGGTATTATCGTAAACATATTCGGCCCGTCCCACATACCAGTATTGTTTTGTATCCGGAATAACAATACTGTACGAATCCTGTGCCAGATAGCGGGTACGATCGTAACGAACACCACTTTGAAAACGAATGCTCCGTATCATATCCATGGGATAACTGATATTGGCCTGTAAATAATCGAGCGATTGCCGGCCTAATACCAGAAAGGGCGATGTGAAAGGTGCCGGAGCCAGCGTTTGTTCGGTAGTTTTTGTGTGATAGAAAAGTAAACCCCAATCAAGACGTCTGCGGTAGTTGGCGAATCGAAGAAAATAATCAAGCGAACGAAAAT
Organism: uncultured Bifidobacterium sp.; assembly: GCA_964458785.1. Classification (GTDB taxonomy): domain Bacteria; phylum Bacteroidota; class Bacteroidia; order Chitinophagales; family Chitinophagaceae; genus OLB11. The sequence continues at coordinate 9,487 of CAYWKR010000012.1, forward strand.
CCACACCCAACCGGGCTCCGCCAGTGAGTTTATAATCTTCCATAATATCAGTCAGGGTAGAAGTAAGAAATCCTGAAACCGGAACATTCGAAAATGAATTGCCAATGGGCTGATAACGGGTAAACAGAAGGGTATTATCCAGGGTGGTTTGAATATAATCGGGATAAAAATTTGAACGGTAAATTTTAGCCTTAGGTTTGATTGGATTTTCAACAATAGTCTGATAACGGGAAGAGGATGGAAGCTGGCTGTTGAAAATCTGATTCAGAAATATACTACTGTCTTCTGTCGAAAAGCGGGTAATATATTCTACGGGAGCAGAAGTACGTTCAGGAGATGAGATTTGAGTGGACGTATCTTTAGAAGGCGATCCTGAATTACTTCTTTTTTCCAGTTCAGCAATCAGGGTATTAAATATATGATATTGTTTTCCAAACCGGCTGATTTCAGCCATGCTTCCTTTTCGGTGAATATAATGCTGTGAAAGCAGAGGAATTGATTCTTCCGATTCAACCGTTGTTTGCAGTGAATCCGGATTAAGTTTATCCTGAACAGGTTTCACAATTATTCTTTTCATTTTACCGGCTTCTTCAATCAGGTAAGAAAAATTCTGATCGCCCCATTGACAGGGATCCCGGAGTTGCTGGTTTTTATTATGACTCAATTGCAGCAGGTTAGTGCCACGGGTGGGGGAATACAAATACACATTATACGATTCGGCAGCAGGCTCCTCGCGGCTTTGACTTAAATATGGATTGCTGCGATTCGACAAAAACAGAATGCCTTTCATGGTGGCATTTTCAACATAAACCGGTGATTGGTCATCAAATCGGTCGTTTGTAATGGGGGTAAACCGGTTGTTGCGAATGGTCAGACTATACAAATCGCTTTGTCCTTTCCGGATTCCGGTTACTGCCAGTGTATTTTCATCATCCATAAAACACATGCCGGTAATCCGGTCGATCCGGCGGGCAGGAATTCGCCTTTTCTCCATAATACGTTTTCCTGTAGTGAAAATGCGTAACTGAAGGGCTCCTTTTTGTTGATACAGGGCCGCCAGTTTATTTCCATTCGGACTCCAGCAAATCATTGGGTAATCGGGATCGGCTAATTCTTCCATTCCTTTAACGCCACCATCTATAATTACATAGTTTTTATTGTATTTCACATCCCGTATATAGATCTTGTACTGCCCTTCTTTTTTCTCCACATAGGCCAATTCCCTTCCACTGGGCGAAACGGCAAACGGGCCATACTGTACTCCTTCTTTAACGGGCAATGATGCATATCGTCTACGGAATGCGACAGAATCGGCATTTTTCAGCGAATCGGCTATCAACGGTTTGAAGAAGGCCCGGCACTCAGTAAAAACGTCACCGGCATTTTTTCGGCATACCATTTCCAGCGCCTGGTTGACAGTCTTCCGGTATCGTGTCAGATACAACATATTGGAGATAGCATTGTCGCCATAGGTTTCAGCAAAGAAATGCCAGAAGCCATGTCCGAATAAAAGAGGATCATCGAGTGCCAGGTCAGACATTTTTCGTTTCTGTTCTGAAACCAGATCGCACATACTGATCTGCAGGTTGCTGGTCCATTCGCCGGCAATAAATTGCACATAACCCGTAGTATACCATTCGGGCAGATTCATTTTAACTGCATTCTTCACCACATCTTTCAGGTTGTCGCCAAAAAGCATATTGTCCTTAATAACCCGTGCAATACCTCGTTTTACCTGAACTAAGAGATGTCGATGATCTCCATCGAAGAAAACCGGAATGTTATCGCCGGCTACATCTACTTTACCTCCATTGGCCTGATTAAGTTCATCGTTTTTTCGTCCTAAATTGGTTTGACGATAATCGCCAAAGGAGTTGTACAGAATGATATTCAGTTTTCTGTTGAGCTTTCCTCCCATGAGGTATAGAATATGAGACAGTTCTACTTCAGCTTGATTCAGCATATAGACTGCATTGTCTTTACCGTAATCGTAATAAAATACCCTGAAATGAGTACTGTCGAAATATTTCCAATGAAAGGTCCGGTATTGTACACGGTTCTGCCCGAACGTTTCCCAGGAGGCCTGTGCGGAAACCACACCGGAAAACAGGGTGATGGCAATAAACAAACAAAGCAGGCGTTTCATCATGTGTGAGACACAAAAATTAAAAATACATCGTAGCCCGATATGATGAACGAACTTCCTTGGAAAGGGTTGAAGGATTGAACCTGTATATTTGCCGGAAATTTATAACGTGCTTCACATCGAATCCTTTACGTTTGGACCCTTTCAGGAAAATACCTACTTATTATACAACGACCGGAAAGAGGCTATTATTATTGATCCTGGTATGTACGAACTGAATGAGTTTGATACCTTCTTTGCCCGCATCAGTCAACTGGGTCTTCAGCCGCGCATTCTCCTGAATACACATACCCATATTGATCATATTTTTGGCAATGCAGCAGTGAAGATGAAGTATCAGGTACCATTCGGGTTTCATAAGGCCGACCAGCCTGTTTTTGACAGCGCTAAACAAAGTGGGGCCCTCTTTGGTTTTACCTTTGTTACTTCACCTCCCCCTGATTTTTATATTGATCATAACGAGCCTTTTGTTTTCGGGGAAGATAGCTTTCGGGTTTTGTTCACTCCGGGTCATTCACCGGGAAGTGTATGTTTTTATCATGAAAAAGATCAGTTTTTGATTGCGGGTGATGTCTTGTTTCAGCTCAGTATTGGTCGTACGGATTTACCGGGTGGTGATCATGAAACCCTCATGAATAGTATTCAGCAACATGTTTTTGCCTTACCCGATGAAACCAGGGTGTATTGCGGTCACGGGCCATCAACCACGATTGGGTTTGAAAAGATGAACAATCCCTTTGTTGGTATCGCTCAGCGCTGAGGGGCCTTGTTGTTGGATTGAATTAACTGAAACAAACTTAGCTTGTTGTGGTATAAGACATAGATTTTTTGTCCCACCACACGGATATTCATGATATCGCCGGATTCAGGGATGGATAATTCACTGCTTTGTTGTGTTCGGATATCGGTAGCCAGAATCTCTGATCCTTTGCGTAGAATGATTATATCATTTTGAACCTGAAGATCTGTGCCATTCAAATGATAGGTATTTTCAGGAAAAGCAAAGAGATCCAGCTTATGTATGTCACCATTTTTTTCGGCTATAAAAAGATGCCGCTCTGATTCCTGCATCTGAACCGGCCATTGCAATGCAAGTCCACTGATACGTAAATTATAACGTTGTAATTCATTCAATGATTCATCTGTTTTTAATAAATCACCGGATGCAACATCTAAAATCCAGATATTTCCATCGGCTGAACTGCAGATGCTGACCTGGTTTCCTGAAGTGACCTTTCCTAACGACAGGGTAGATTTACGCCCCATCCGGTTATTCAAAACAATGAGTTGATTATAGGCGGGGTAGTGCAGTAGAATCCGTAATGGATTACTGGCATCGATGGATGAAATAGTGCCCTGACGTATTTCGTTGAAAATTCCGGTAGTGTCACCTCCGGGATTCATCCGGATGACAGAATTATCGGTACGGCACACGTATAAATTTCCTAACGGGTCGGTGGTAAAAAAGCGGGCCTGTAAGGGAATTTCCCGGACGATTTGCAGGGAATCAGCCGTGCAGGGTATTGATCGGAACAGAAAGATAACCGCAATCCAGAACCGGATCATGGTTATTAAAATAACGTAGAATAGGCTCCGGTGCGAAGTAAGCGCCAGTCTTTACCATCATTCTCACTGATATAAAGCCCCTGATCAGTGGCGCAAAAATGATAGTATCGTTCAACATCGGTTCGGTAAACCACTTTTTTACCGACTACAAAATGAACTTTGGCATACCACGGAATTCCAGTAGTTGAAGTAACAAAATTGGTTCCGCTGGCATCCAGACGGTATAAACCACCGCTATCCAGACCGGCAAAAAAAGTACTGTTTAAGCTAAAGGCCTGCGTGGCAAACAAGATTTTACGACTCTTAGGTAACCCACTGCAAGCGGTCCAGTCGGCACCGTTTGTGCTG
>CAYWKR010000013.1:0-13538 GCA_964458785.1 uncultured Bifidobacterium sp.
CACAACCATAAACATAGCTCATGATTGATGCCTCTTCACTCAGTGTGGTTCTGAAAGGAAAATGTATGGCCTCGGGCAGCGACCTGCTCATTGATCATATACTGACCGATAGTCGCAAAATTTCACACCCCGCATCCTCCTTATTTATCCCACTCATCAGTTCGCGCCGTAATGCGCATCAATTTATCACTGAAGTGTATCAGGCCGGTGTACGGTGTTTTTTAGTAAGCGAGGAAATCGATATTAAATCTTTTCCGAAGGCATGGTTCATTAAAGTAGAGAATACCTTGCAGGCTCTGCAAACACTGGCAGCATGGCATCGACAGCATTTTCAGCTGCCTGTCATCGGTATTACCGGTAGCAATGGAAAAACCATTGTGAAGGAATGGCTTTATCAATTACTCGAACCCGATTATAATATTGTTCGCAGTCCGAAAAGTTTTAACAGTCAGATCGGGGTACCCATTTCAGTTTGGGGCATCCGCAAGGAACATACTCTGGCCTTATTCGAAGCAGGTATTTCGCAATCGGGTGAAATGGATCATCTCGAAAAAATGATTCGTCCCGATATTGGCATCTTTACCAATATCGGTGAAACGCATAATGAAGGCTTTCTGAACATGCGGCATAAGATTAACGAAAAACTGATTCTGTTTCGCAATGCTCATACCCTTATTTACAGTAAAGATTATCACGAATTGCACGAGTGTATTTTGCAATTTGCCGCACAATTGAAAGCCAATGCCGGGCGTGAGATCCGTTTACTGAACTGGAGTCGTAAAACAGAAGCCGTACTTCAGGTAAAAGCCATCATTAAGGCACAACATGAGTCGGTTTTGGAAATGGAATATCAACAGCAATCGTTCCACATCACCATCCCATTTACCGATGATGCCTATATCGAAGACAGTATTCATTGTTGTTTAGTCATGCTTGAACTGGGTTGTACACAGGAACAGATTGCGTCTCGCATGCAGAAACTGGTGCATGTGGCTATGCGTCTCGAACTGAAGAATGCCATCAATAATTGCACTCTCATTAACGACAGCTATAATTCCGATGTGAACTCATTCAGTATAGCCATCGATTTTTTACTGCAGCAAAATCAGCATGAACAAAAAACCGTGATTCTTTCCGACATCCTCCAAAGCGGAAGGGATAATGAATTGTACGATGAAGTGGCCGCCTTGCTGAAACAAAAAGGTATTAAGCGACTGATTGGTATAGGGGAATCGATTTACCGGAATAAAAGTGTTTTTCGTCAGAACCGGAAACTGCATTCTACTTTTTATAAAAACACCGAAGATTTTCTGGAAGCATTGGATACCACCTCATTCGAAAATGAAAGCATTTTACTGAAGGGAGCAAGGAAATACCGTTTCGAAAAAATAGCTAAACGTCTCGAAGAACGAATTCATCAAACCGTTTTAGAAATTCAGCTCGATGCCCTTTCACATAACCTGAACACCTATAAATCCTTATTAAAAAAACCGGTAGGCATTATGGCCATGGTGAAGGCTTTTTCGTATGGCAGTGGCAGTTTTGAAGTGGCCAATAAACTGGCTTTTGAAGGTATCGATTATTTGGCTGTGGCCTATACCGATGAAGGCATATCCTTACGGAAGAATGGCATTAAACTTCCGATGATGGTGATGAATGCCGATGAAAGTTCGTTTGATCTTTGTATCGAATGGAAGCTGGAACCCGAAATTTATAATCGCAGAACCTTTCAATTGTTTTGTAAGGCCGCCCAGGAAGCCGACAAGATGCAGTACCCGGTACATATAAAGCTCGATACCGGGATGCACCGCCTGGGTTTTGGAGAAGACGATATGGATTGGCTGATCAGGGAATTGCAATGGCATCCTGAATTGAAAGTAGCATCCGTTTTTTCACATCTGTCGGGTAGCGAAGAACCCGAACTGGATGCTTTTACAAAAAGACAGGCAGATGCCTATCGAAGTATGTGCGCCCGTTTGGAAGCAGAGTGTCAAATAAGTTTCATCAAGCATTTATGCAATTCGTCGGCAATAGTCCGGCACCAGGATCTCCATTTCGATATGGTTCGTTTAGGATTGGGTTTGTATGGCATCGACAGCAGTGATACCCTTTCTCAAAAGTTACGTAATGTAAGTCGCATGCGAAGTACCATCGCTCAAATAAAAAGGGTTTCACCCGAAGAAACCATTGGCTACAACCGCAAGGGGATATTGCATCGCGAAACCCTGATTGGTACCGTTTGTGTTGGCTATGCCGATGGTATACCGCGTAACATTGGGAATGGTAAAGGCTATATGTTGGTGAAGGGAAAACCGGCACCTATCGTGGGCAATGTTTGTATGGATATGTGTATGCTCGATCTGACAGATATAGAAGACGTGGAAGAAGGCGATTCGGTGCTTATTTTCGGAACGGAACTGAGTGTAAAACAATTGGCCGAATGGGCAGGAACCATACCGTACGAAATCCTGACCGGCATTTCACAACGAGTGAAACGGGTATATTTCGATGAATAGATGGTGTAAATAATGCAGCCACTACTTAACATCCGTTACGCTTCGTCCGTCTTCAGATTTGTTTAACCGCAAAGTATAAAGTCAAGGGTGAAAGCTTCTGACTTTGTATTAAGTTTATACACTATGATGAATCGTTTACCATTTTTTATCCTCAGCTTCTTTTTGCTGAATAGTACCCAAATCCTTTATGCCCAGTGCAGTGGTACACCCATCAATCACTGGGAATCCTGTGTGTTGGAAACCATGAGCTGGAAGTATAAAGTTCCTACTGCTGCTATTGCCGGCTGGAATACCCTGAGTTTTAATGATGCCTCGTGGACTTCAGGAATCGGAGGAATAGGTTATGGCGATGGTGACGACAATACAGTACTTCCCAACCCAACGGTATCGGTGTATATGCGCCGAACCTTCACGATTGTGGATACGGCCGCCTTGGTACAAGCTGTGTTTTGTATGGATTACGATGATGGTTTTGTGGCTTACCTCAATGGAAAGGAACTGGCCCGTTCGAATGTGGCCACCGGTGCTGCGTACAATGCACTGGCTACGGCCGATCATGAGGCTCAGATGTATCAGGGGTTTGCTCCCGATTATTTTAATATCCCGCCCGCCTCGCTCGATACCTTCCTGGTAACTGGTACCAATGTGCTTTGTATCGAATTGCATAATTATAATGCATCCTCGGCCGATTTAAGTGCCCGTGCCTTTTTACAATTAGGCATCAGCAACAGCAGCATGAATTATTCGCCGGTGCCTACCTGGTTTGTAAGTACGGCCGGCCTCATTTCCAAACTACCCATCGTATCGATCAATACCCTGGGGCAAACCATTGTCGATGATCCGAGAATTACCTGCAATATGGGAATTATTTATAACGGTGTAGGGGCTTTGAATTGTTACAGCGATCCCTTCAATGAATACAATGGAAAAATTACCATCGAAAACCGTGGTTCTACTTCGCAATGGTTTCCTAAAAAACCTTTTGGTTTCAGTACTGTCGATAATCTTGGAAATAATCTGGATGTGGATCTGCTGGGTTATCCCGAAGAGCACGACTGGATTCTGCTGAATCCGTATACCGATAAAACCTTTATGCGCGATGCCTTGAGCTATGATCTGGCACGCGATTTAAACTGGTATGCCAGCAGGGCCCGCTTTGTGGAGCTGGTAATAAACGATGTGAACCAGGGCGTATATGTGTTGCTCGAAAAAATTAAACGCGATCCCGGAAGGGTAGCGGTGGCTAAAATTACACCTACAGCGAATACCGGCGATTCTTTAACCGGAGGTTATGTATTTAAGGTCGATAAAGTAACCGGAAGCAGCGGTCCGGTTTGGAATACACCACAAGGCATACCCATTCAAAATCATGATCCCGACTGGAACGAAATCACAACCACACAAAATAATTATCTGCACAATTTTATTACTTCGTTCGAAAATGCGTTGTACTCAACCTCTTTTACCGACCCGAATAACGGTTACCGCAAGTATGCCAATGTATTTTCTTTTGCCGATTTGTTTATTCTGAACGAATTAAGCAATAACCTTGATGGGTATCGCTTAAGTACCTTCATGCACAAAGATCGTGACAGTCGTTGTGGCCGGCTTACCATGGGCCCCATCTGGGATTATAATCTCAGTTTCGGAAATGGAGATTATTGCAATGGGTATCCTACTTCGGGCTGGCAATTGTATCAGGGTTGTGGTTTAGATGGTACAGGGTATTGGATGAATAAAATGCTGCAGGACCCCTGGTTTAAAAATATCGTTCATTGTCGCTGGACCGAGCTTCGGCAAAATGTGCTCAGCACAACTACCCTGATGAACAAGATCGATTCAACGGCTAATTATTTGCGTGAAGCAGCCAATCGCGATTCGGCTATCTGGCAAACTATTGGTACCTATGTTTGGCCCAATGGTTGGATAGCCAATAGCTGGCAGGGTGAAGTAGATTCGATGAAACTATGGCTGACAAACCGTTTACTTTGGATGGATGCCAATATGTACAGCACCACACAACCTTGTAATTCCAATGCATTGGTATCGGTGGTGATCGATGAAATGAATTACCATAGCGACAGTACCCGCGATGCCGGCGACTGGATTGAATTATGGAATTACGGAACCAGCGCGGTAAATTTATCGAATGCCATGCTGATTGATGGCGACACCTATGAAAAATATTGTGTGCTACCCAACAATACCATACTGAATGCCGGTGCCAGACTGGTGATCTATGAAGACAGTCTGAAATTTGTTACACAATTTCCTTCTGTTTCAAATAAACTCGGGCCGCTTTGCTTTAAACTGAACGATGCCGGACAAAAACTGGTATTACGCGATAAGGATAATAAAATTATTTTCTCGGTGACGTTCAGCGATAACTGGCAGAAGAGTACCGATGGCCATGGAAGAACCTTGCAATTGGTTTCTTCCGCTTCCATACCCAACAATGCAGCTTCCTGGTTTGCTTCCTGTGTGGGTGGTTCTCCGGGTGTTGCCTATAGTGCTTGCAACGAAAACCCGATCTGTACTGAAATCAATTATTATTCGGCTGCCACACAGGATGCCGGCGATTGGTTTGAATTGTACAATAGTGGTAGCACGGCTATTAACTTATCCGGCTGGCAAATCCGTGATGGAAGCAATACGAATGTGTTTAATTGTCCGAATTATAATGTAGCCCCATCGCAATATGTAGTATTCTATAGCGAAGCCGGCAAGTTCACCACGCAGTTTCCAACGGTGACCAATAAAATCGGGCCATTGAATTTTTCGTTCAGTAACAGTGATGATGTAATTCGTATATACAATCAGAGCGGGAAGTTGCAGTACAGTGTGGCTTACAACAGTATTTCGCCCTGGCCGCTCACACCGCATGGTGGTGGGTATACCCTCGAAAACGGACAGTATACCGGTAATGCCAATAATGCTTCGAATTGGTTTGCCGGTTGCCCTGAAGGCTCTCCCGGTTTTGCTTACAACCCGGCTTGCTATCCGGTGGGGGTGTCCAACGTGAAGGATGAATGGTTTATAAAAATAGTTCCCAATCCGGTACATGATGTGCTTAGGATTTATTCCAGCATGGACATAGATGAAATAGTTCTCACTGATTTAAGCGGACGCATAGTATTCAGCACCAAAGAAGCAGTACACGAAATTGATATGCAGAATTATTCTTCCGGTACGTATCTGTTACGTTGTAAAAGTCAGGGTCGATACTGGAATTGTAAAGTAATACGGCAATAAGAATCAATGCACATGCTCATAAAATATTTTGTTTAACCACTTCAAAATAAGCAGCATAAAAACAAAGGCGATAATGAGCAGCGAAAAATTCACCAGAAAATAATTTCCCTTGTCATTGTAAGTATCCCACATACTGGCTAATACGCCACTGAGTTTATTTCCAATAGAAGTAGATAAAAACCATCCACCCATCATGAGGGCGGTGATGCGGGGCGGACTCAATTTGGAAACGATAGACAATCCCATCGGACTTAAGCAAAGTTCACCAATGGTAATCACGCCATAACTGGCAATCAGCCACCATACCGATACTTTTTCAAGTCCATTACTACCTGCCTTCACGGCGGCATACATCACCAAGGCACTGAGTCCTGAAATCAATAAGCCTAATGCAATTTTAGTAGGAGTGCCCGGTTCGCGCTTCTTTAATCGAAGCCAGCTAAAAAAAGCAACAATTAACGGGGTAAGTAAAATTACCCAACCCGGGTTGATACTCTGACTCAGATTAGTGGACCATACGTGTATGCTACTGCCCTCCACCGGTTTTTCGTTTCCAATGTTTCGGAAATACACCGGATAATTCCATTCTTTTTGCACAATACCATTCACCTTTTGTAATCGAAAAGCCTCATCGTATTTTTCTACACTGTCTTTTTTAAATTCAATTTCCTTGCTGAATCGTAACGCTTTAAATACTTTAGCCTGCGATCCGTTTACTTCCCGGTGAGTATAGCGGTCGGCCCAGGTATTGAGGGCTGAACCGTTTTGTTTAAACACGGCCCAAAACAAAATAACCACGGCAAAAATCGCTAACAAGGCAGCAATAGGTCGCTTCTCTTCTTTCTTAGCCCTGAAATACAGTGAAGTATAAAAATAAATAACCGGAATGCAGGCAAAGATGAAGGCATCGGTACTGTCGCTTCCAAAATAATTTCCAGGTAAAAGCCATCCTGCTATGCCGGCAACCACACTGGGAACCAGAATCAGCAATACAATTTTCGAGAACGGCATATCGTTGGCATCGGGAATCTTCTTCTGATCAAAATCGCGGTAATGTTTATCACCTGCCATGAAAATAATGATACCGATGAACATACCGATGCCGGCCGCCACAAAAGCCCATGTCCAGCCCAACATTATTTGAAGTGCAGCACCAAAAAAATTACAGATAAAGGCGCCGATATTAATACCCATATAAAAGATATTGTAGCCATCGTCTTTCATCGACCGGTAGCTATCGGTTGAATACACATTACCCAACAGGGTAGAAATATTGGGTTTGAAGAACCCATTGCCAAGTATCACCAGGGCCATGCCGCTGTACAGAAAACCAATATGGTGTATGCCGATGATACAATAACCAATCCCCATCATGAATCCACCGGCGATAATGGATTTTCGGTAACCGAAATAACGATCGGCCAGTAAGCCACCCAGAAAAGGTGTAAGAAAAACAAGGGCAATAAATGTTCCGTATAAATCGGCCGATTCGGCTTCAGTCATGGCAAAGCCGGCTTCCACATCCTTGAGGTATAATGTAAAGATGCCGATCATCAGGTAATAACCAAAACGTTCCCACATTTCAGAAAAGAAAAGAAAAGGAAGTGCCGAAGGATGCTTTTTAAGCGTACCCATATTACGTAGTTTGTTTAAAAATAAGGGGAGATTATTTATTCCGCCTCTGCCAATTGAAATATTTCCCGGCTGTTGCGGCCAAAACCGTCGTAATCGAGACCATAGCCCACCACAAATTTGTTGGGAATATTAAACCCGGTATATTTTATTTCCAACGGATGTTTCAGGGCTTCCGGTTTATGCAACAGCGTACAAATAGCTATAGATGCCGGAGCTTGTTTTTGCAGAACGGGTATGAATTCAGACAGGGTTTTACCGGTGTCAACTATATCTTCTACCAGAATAATATGACGGTCTTGAATATGCTCTTCCAGTCCGATGGAAGTTATGACAGTTCCGGTAGAACTCGTGCCTTTATAGGAAACCAGTTTGATAAAAGAAATGGATGAAGGCAGTGAAATTTGTTTATACAAATCGGCGGCAAACATAAAGGAGCCATTCAGTATGCCGATAAACAAGGGATTCAGGTTTTGATAATCCTGATTGATGGCGTCGGCTAATTCTGTTATTCGTTGCTGAATAACCGCTTCCGTTAAAAAGGGAACAAATTGCTTATCGAGAACCTGAAGTGTATTCATTAGCGTTTTCTTTTATTCACCGGGGTTTTGGATTTGGCATTTTTTCCTGACTTCGCAGCCGGGGTTTTAGCTTTTGTGTCTTTACCCCTGGCTTCCTTCTTATTGCTTTTCGCCGGAGTGGTGGCTGTATTCTTTGCCGGCTTCCCATTCACCAGAGTACGCTTCACGCCGGTGGGTGTAAGAGTTACATTTTTAGCCGGGGCTACAGGGACAGGCGTTACAGTAGTGGCCGGATTGGCTTTCACTGTATCTCTTCGCTGTAAGGGTTTCTGGCTGTATACAATCTGATCAAATTTCTTTTTCAGATTTTTGGTCGTGTCGGCCACACCGGTTTCGTTGTATGTCCGCACCGGAACTTGGGGTGGAGGAATCACTTCTGTTTTAGGTTCAGAACGGACAGGCGGGTTCTCTGTTTTAGTTGCCGTATGAATCACTATGGCGTCATCATTTTTCTTTTCAAGTCGTTCGCTGTTTAGCATTTGCTCCATACGGGCTGCCTTATCCGGATCCAGAATATTTTTATTCTCTTCCTGTATCACCGGTTCCTGTACTGCCACCTTTTCGGTTTCTGTTTTAGGGGCAGGTTCAGTACGAACAATCACTTCTTCTTTGGGCGCTTCTGTAACAACCATTTCTTTCACCGGTTCATCCAGTTTTGTGGTGATTTGTATGGTATCCATACGGGGTTCAGACTTCGTACTCTGTACCACAGGGTTGCCGACCGGTTGCGGTTTTTCTTCTTTAGGGGGTTCAACATTTTTTTCAACCTGTTTTTCGGCAGGAACTGTTTTGGCTGGTGGAATTTGTACCGACCAGTCTTCTTTTGTTTTCTTTGCCGGTGCTGTTTCTTCCCGTATCACTACTACACTTTCGCGGGGTTTATTATCCTGACTAACCGGTAATTCGTTTAAAAACTGTTGTTTGATTTTTGGAGTTTCGTACGAACGGTATTGTAAACACAATCGTTCACCGGGCAGTGGTTCTTGTCCGGGTTGCAGATTATTAAATTCGTATAGGGCACTCAACAACATAGCTTCCTTTTGGGAAATAATCAGCATATTTTCATTTTCCTTCACCACATGAAATTCTTCCGTACCCATCCGACGTTTCTTCTCAGTAAAAATGAACATATTGATGGGAAGGGCTTCGTCATTTAAATCGTTCAGTGCCAGTAAACGGGCGTAACGGATATTGCGATCGGTGGCATACGAAAGAAGCGTTTCTCCTTTTTTTGCCCAAAATCCTTTCAATCCTTTGTAAGAAGAAGCAGGATCTTCAATATATGTCAGATTACGGGGTGCGTCTTTTTCGGGAACTGTTTCGCCTACACGAATCTTCGTTTTCGACAAGGCCTCGTAGGTGTATTGTTGCAAATTGAATTTTTCAACGAGGTCGGTCAGTTTCTGAACATAGGCCGGATTGGTAGCATAACCTGCCCGTTTGAGACCGCTGGCCCATCCCTGATAATCGGTTTTATCGAGATCGAACAAAAAGTGATACCGGTTACTTCCTTTTAAAAACTCACTGTGATCAATATAGCTTTGTTCCGAGCTGGTATACTTGCGGAAGCATTCCTGTTTTTTATCATCATCGTGCAGAATGGTCATGCCGGTCCATGTGCTCTTACACTTTATCCCAAAGTGATTATTTCCTTTGGTAGCCAATTCGCTCAAACCGGCCGAACTTTCATGAATTCCCTGAGCGAGTGTAATGGCGGCAGGTACCCCCACACGGATCTGTTCGGCAATAGCCAGGTCTTTATACTGTTCAATATACGCGCGTATTTCACTTTCTCCCTGAGCCAAAAGGTGTGCAGGAAACAGAAAAAGGAAACTGAAAGCACTTAAAAGGATACGCATAGTCTGTTAGATTTTTCTACTGATCATGATTCCATCACGAATGGGCAAAAGTACAGATTCCAGCCGAGGGTCGTTTCGCATTTTTTCGTTGTACTGGTTCATGGCCTTTGCATTTTTACTTCCTTTTTCACCCAGCAATACGTCGCCATGAAAAAGCACATTGTCGGCCAGAATATAACCACCCGTCTGAACCTTATCAATCACCTGATCGAAATAGGTACAATAATTTGTTTTATCGGCATCGATGAAGACCAGATCAAAGGGGCCCTGCAGTGTTTCGATCAGGGATGCGGCCTGACCGATACGCATTTCGATACAATGATCCATATTGGCTTCACGAAACCAGGCTTCACATGGGTCTTTCAGTTCAGGATTCATTTCAAGCGTAATCAGTTTGCCTCCCGGTTTCAATCCTTCGGCCAGACACAATGCGGAATAACCGGTAAAGGTTCCTATTTCAAGAATAGAGGCCGGTTGAATCATTTTGCTGAGCATGCTTAATAGTCTTCCCTGCAAGTGACCCGATAACATAACAGGTAGTTCGGTTTTCAAATGGGTTTCTCTGTTCAGGCGATACAATACATCGCTTTCCGGACTACTGTATTTTTCACTGTAAGCCAGAATGTCGTCGGAGTAAAGCTTATGCATGAACAGGAATGGAGGTTTTATTTTTAGCAGAGAAGAGCATCAGTAACACAAAGGTGATGGCTGCATTCAATATCAGTAATTCCACACCAATATGATAGCCGTTAAAAATACGTTCCGAGAGTTGTAACCAGGCTTCCGGAGTGCTTCCGCTCCATGTTAACTTTTTTATAAACCATTCGGCATTGTTCAGCATATCGATACCCAATGTGAATACTACAGCGAGAATGCATAAGGGTAATACGCTGGCATCGGAAATGGTTTTTTTAGTGAACATGCCATAAAAGAATAAACCTAACAGAGGGCCATACGTATAGCCGGCTAATTTTAATATCACATCAATAATCGATTTGTCATCGATCCATTTGAACAGCATCACACAAATAAAAAACAAGAGGGTAAAGCTGAAATGAGTCCGCAAACGGATTCGTTTTTGTTGCACTTCATTCAGGGAAGCATTTCGTTTTATTCCCAGAATATCAATACAGAACGAAGAGGTGAGCGCCGTTAGGGCACCATCAGCTGATGGAAAGAGGGCAGATATTAAACCGATGATGAACAGGATTGAAATAAGGGCAGACAAACCACCATGCAGGGCAATGGCCGGAAAGAGATCATCCCCTTTTAAATCGCTGGGATGCGCTGCAACATACAAATACAAACAGGCGCCAAGAAAGAGAAAGAGAAAATTCACCAGCAGAATAACGGTACTAAAGCTGAGCATATTTTTTTGAGAATCGCGCAGGGTACGAACAGAAATATTTTTTTGCATCATTTCCTGATCCAGACCGGTCATTCCAATGGTAATGAAGGCACCGCCCAGAATTTGTTTTAAGAAGAACGAAGCTGATTTGTAATCGGTATTGAACAAGTGGGTATACTCCTTTGTTTTCATTTGTTGCCATGCTTCCGGAAGCGACAGGTGAAGGCTTTGGGTAATGGCAATAATACTAACCACTAAGGCCAGCAACATGAAAGAAGTTTGAAGTGTATCGGTATATACAATGGTCTTCACGCCCCCTTCGAATGTATATAATACAATCAGAATTAAAATAATGAGGGTGGTTACTGCAAATGGAATACCCAGATGGTCGAGAATAAACAATTGCAGAATATTTACCACCAGATACAAGCGGGCTGTGGCCCCCAGTGTACGCGAAACAATAAAAAAGAAGGCGCCCGTTTTATAGGCTTTCATACCCATTCGTTGTTGCAGATACGAATAAATGGAAGTTAGCTGAAGTCGGTAATATAAGGGGAGAAGCAAAAATGCAACAGCAAAGTATCCGATAAAATAGCCGATAACAACCTGAAAATACTGAAAGCCAACGGTGCCTACAGTACCCGGAACACTAACAAAAGTGACGCCGCTGAGTGAAGTGCCCACCATACCAAAGGCTACTAACATCCAGTTGGAATTCCGGTTTCCGATGAAGAAGGAATCGTTATTGCTTTTTCTGGAAGTGAAGTAGGCCACAATAAGAAGCAGGGCAAAATAGGCTACAACAAAAAAGAGTAAAAGATGAACAGGCATACAGTGGGGTTATGAAGCGGGTAAAAATAAGCTAAAGGAATTAGCCTGTATAATCCCATTTAAAAGTAGCCAAAGTATTCCTGCGAATGAGGGGCGTATTCAATATTCACTTCGTCGGAAAGTTCGAAACGCTGAAAATCAGCTTCGGTAACTTCGATACTGTATTTCCAACTGCTTTGAATATAGAAATGCCAGCTGTTGTTTTCGGGCATGTATTTTTTGCTGAGAATAGGACATTGTTCAATCACCTTGACATTTTTTTTGATATCGCGCTGCAATGGCCGGATAGCGTAACCCCAGGCAAAAAAACCGATAATTATGGATACCAAAAGAGTAAAAGCCTGTGTAAATAAGTAGCCTTGCAAAATCATAGAACGACTGCCAAACTTGATAGCGTATATCATGGCTGATAGACAGGCTATACCCACGGCTCCTACAAGAACCTGCTGCATGAGACGATAAAATTCGGAGCTGGCCTGATTTTTCCTTCGGTTCAGGAAATCTTTTTCTTCAGTCTCCAGGGCTTCAGTATAGAAAGTGGTACCCACAACATGAAAATAATAAAAAAGGAAGTGTCTGGTACATAATAAAGGGAAAACCATACATTTGCAGTCCTTCAAAAGCGGGCGTGGCGAAATTGGTAGACGCGCTAGACTTAGGATCTAGTGCCTTCGGTATGGGGGTTCGAGTCCCTCCGCCCGCACAAAAATCAGAACGAGTGCGATGAGCGATAAGCAGGAGTTCTGATTTTTTTTTCACCTGTCGCGAAAGGAACGATTAGGGATTGTTTTTAATCTGTTTCCCACTCTATACTAATACATGAAAACTAAAGCATTTGATTTTCGAAATCCCGAAGTCTATAAAAAGGCTAAATCTTTTAATCTACTGTCATTAAATATGCTGGAATCAATTCCTCTGTAGCCCTAAGTCAAGGATCAGTTTGGTAGGGCGACTATGAGTATAGTTTTGAATACCGCCGAAGGATCCGGTACATTTTCTATATCGGCCAGGTGAAATTTGTGAAATTACAACTTGTGGTTTTGTTTTTGAGTGCGCAGCAGTATTGAATATTTTACAAACTGTAAAAAACCTGATTGCGTATTCCTATTTTTCATTCTTGCAAGCCGAAGAAAATTTCTAATAGAAGGGAACTACTTCAATGTAATACGGGAGTACTGTACCCGTCCACTTTTTGTAACATGTTGAAGAAGATACTGACCCGGAACAGCACCCTGCAAACGGAATAAAGATGAGTTGATTTTCTGTATTGGAATCAATTGTCCGGAAAGATTCCAGGCATAGAGGTTATCAGCTTCGTCAACATCCAGATTCGTTTGGAAGTAATCGTCTGATAAAGCCGGATTGGGAAAGACTACAAAACTATTATCATGGGTTATTGTGTTTAATAGGGTGGGGAATGGGGCACCAACATATCGGGCAATGCCCATGTAAAGTGGACCGCAGGTGCCTCCGGTACAGGTTCGGGTATATCCGCCCAAATAAATTTTACCTTCTGTGG
>CAYWKR010000014.1:0-13297 GCA_964458785.1 uncultured Bifidobacterium sp.
CTATGGCTTCGGACAAATTTATTTCAGTGAGGATGGTAAGCAATTGGCCAGTGGTATTTATATCGGGAAAGATAGCAATGGGGCATATAGTCGTAATCGCTTAGACCTATACGATTTTGATCGTTGCGATGGCCATCTGCAATTTAAGAAGTACTATATGGTACCCTATGATTTAACTACTTATCCGGATTTTGATATAAAGGCCGGACAATGTTTTTCACCCAATGGCAGGTA
This sequence comes from uncultured Bifidobacterium sp., assembly GCA_964458785.1. Lineage (GTDB taxonomy): Bacteria > Bacteroidota > Bacteroidia > Chitinophagales > Chitinophagaceae > OLB11. The sequence continues at coordinate 235 of CAYWKR010000014.1, forward strand.
TTTGTATGTAAGTAACAGCTATACGGTTTACCAGATTGATTTACTGGATACCAATACTTATAATGCACAATTTATACATGGGCCCGATACCAGCGATCTTTCTCATTTTCCTTTGTACAGTCATATCAGTCTTGCCCCCGATGGGCGCTTGTATATCGGTAATTTTAATGGCACCCGTAAATACATGAGTTATATCGAGTACCCCGATTCGCAAGGCACAGCCTGCCACTTTGTACCCTTAGGTGTTTCACAACCATTCAGTAATAATTTACTAGACCCGCCCAATATGCCTAACTATGGATTAGGACCGGATAGCAGTAAAATATGCTGGCCTTTAAGTGTGAATGTGAGTGGAGAACGACAGGACGAGTGGGTGGTGTATCCAAACCCGGCACAGGATAAAATTGTAATAAAAAATGCACCGGGTAAACAAAAGGTATTATACAATGCCATTGGGCAAGTGCATTATACTACCACCAAAGAAGAAATGGATGTTAGCCACTTACCGAGGGGATTGTATTTTATTTATTGCGAGCATACAGTTAAAAAAGTTTTGATAGAATAAATCGCTTCAGGGGTTTATACCATGTCTATAACAGTTCACTGTTCTGCTATTCGGAATTTTGAATACTGTATTGAAGAAGCAATTTCTCTGCACACCTCTTTCAATTTCCATCGAAATTTGTGCTATTCTATGACGTAGCATGGAATTTAAGTTAGGGTCCCCTAACGAGAACAAGCTTTTACCGGAAACAGTATAGGGGGCAAAAAAGAAAAACGGCAACACACTTTAAATGGATGCTTGTAATTGCTGGCGTCATTCACAGTAACGCTACCGAACAGATTTAAAAAGTTACTTCAAGCACAAGTGTTTTCCCATCCCGTACTACTTCTACCGGATACCTTTTTCCCTTTTCAAGTCCATTTAAAATCTTCATATAACCTTGTACATGTTTCACCGCTTCATCACCAATACGACGAATAATATCGCCCTGCTGTATGCCGGCGCGGGCGGCAGGCTTGCCTTCGGTTACACCATCGATACGCAAGCCCTCACCATCAAATACATAATCGGGCATGATACCCAAGGTGACCTTAAAACTCATTTTGGTAGATGCAGTTTCTTTGGTTTTCAGAAAATCCAGTTTGGGTTTGCTGTCTAAACGAAATACCAAATCCGTAATCAATTCCATGATCTGCGCTTCGCCATTTTCATTAATCTTCATGGCATCGTCGCCGGGTTTATGATAATCGCTGTGCTGTCCGGTAAAAAAATGCAATACCGGTATTCCTTTCAGGTAAAAGGAAGTTTGATCGGAAGGCCCTATGCCTGAACTGTCGAACTTCAAGGCCATATTCCCTTTCACTGCCTCTAAATGGGTTATCCAGTTCGATGAAGTACCCACGCCATACACCAACAGTTTTTTATCGGATTCGTAGCGCCCAACCATATCCAGGTTAATCATGTAGTTGATCTTCTGCAACGGATAAGTCGGATTTTCGCACCACTTCTTCGAACCCACTAAACCTAATTCTTCGCCCGAAAAAGCCATGAAAAGAAAATTATAATTTTCGGTGATGCCATTATTCGCAAAATACCTGGCCAATTCAAGCATACCGGCTACACCACTGGCATTATCGTCGGCACCATTGTGGATTTTTCCTTCGGGGTTGGCTTCCAGACTGTTATGATCCATACCCAGTCCCAGATGATCGTAATGCGCACCAATCACCACGGTATATTCTTTTTGATTATCGAGAAAGCCAATCACATTTCTTCCGGTTCTGCTTTTAAGCAAGGTAGTGTTGGTATCATGCACATTGGGGTTATAACGGAACTGAAACAGGTGGTAATAGCCTTTATTGCCTTTGGGTAACAATTGCATGGCTTCAAACTGGGTAGCGATATAGGCGGCTGCTTTTTTTTCGGCTACGGTACTGGTGCCTCTTCCTTCGAGTGCATCCGACGCCAGAAAATCGATATCGCGGCGTATCAGTTCACTATGTATACGTTGGGCCTGTATGTTTTGCAGGCTCAACAAACCTATCAGGGTAAAAAGTATTTTATTCATATTAAACGCTATGTGGTGTTAATCAACCCAGTCGGCAATAAATACATTGGTATCGCGGGTGCCGCCATTGTTGCGGTTCGAAGAAAAAACAAGGTGTTTGCCATCCGGTGAAAACATCGGAAAGGCATTGAAGATACTTTCGTTGGTAATGGCCTCCAGTTCTGTGCCATCTAAATTCACCATATACAATTGAAAATCGTACCCCTTGGTGCTATGATGATTGCTGGAGAAAACAATTTTCTTTCCGGAAGGATGAAAGAAGGGTGCCCAGTTGGCTTTACCGAGATGGGTAATTTGTTTCACATCACTACCATCCAGATTGCAGGTATAGATCTCCATTTGCGTGGGTGCCACCAATCCGCGCGACAGCAGGTTTTTATATTCATTGATCGCCGAATCTCCCAGCGGACGACTGGCACGGTACACCAGTTTTTTCCCATCGGGTGAAAAGAAGGCGCCCCCGTCGTAACCGAGAGCATGGGTAATTTGTTTTTGATTTTTACCGTCCATATCCATCACCCACAATTCAAGATCGCCGCTACGGTCGCTGGTAAAAACAATTTTATCGCCTCTGGGTGACACCGTGGCTTCGGCATCATAGCCTCTGGTATCGGTGAGTTTCTTCAATATATTCCCTTCACGGTCGGCTAAATAAATATCGTAGGAGGCATGAATATTCCACAGGTACTTGCCGGGGATATGTACATCTTCCGGACAGGCATCACCGGCTTCGAAGGTAGAAGCATATAAAATCTGGTTTCCTCCCGGCATATAATAACTGCAGGTGGTGCGACCTTTGCCATTGCTCACAGTCTGCGGGCGGTAATAAGGATCGGAAGCGGCGGCAGCGATATCCATTTCAAAAATCTGATCGCACTGCAAGCCCCAGGCCTTGTTATTGCTTTGAAAGCACAGTTTGCTGCCATCCGGACTGAAATACGCTTCGGCATTATCGCCACCAAACGTAAGTTGTTTAAGATTGCGCAGGTGTTTTTCCTGGGCAGAAGCTGAAGTAAAAAGAAATAAGGAAAACAAAAGGATGGGGTGCCATTTCATGGCCGCAAAAGTAGGTACAGCGCTTAAGCCACCCTAAGAATTGCGGATAAGAATTGTTAATACACGATAGGAATACCGATTCAGGACTTTGGCATCATTCAGCTTTGGAATGCAGGATTTTTATCAGCAACTGCCGGAAGAAAAGGTAGCCTTTTTCGCGACAGAAAAGCATATTACGTTCCGGTATTTGTTCCGGATGGGGAAAGCCTTTTAAGGCAGCCTCCATTTCTTCTTCGCGTAAAAAATGCAGCATGGGGTAAGGTGAACGGTTCGTAAAATTAGCGGCATCCTCTTCGGTGCTGCCGGCAAAGCAATACCCGGGATGAAAGCTGGCTATCTGATAAATGCCTTCATACCCTAATTTGAACATTTTTTTTTCGGCCCGTTGGGTCATCGTCCAATAGGCATCAAACGATTGCATGGTATCGGGAAAAACCAGCAACAAGGTTTCCGTTTCAGGATGCTGATCGAGCCAGCGACAGGTTTCACTCACGGCTTCCAGACAATCCCTTTCATTGGCTGCATTGTGCACCACTATCTTCAGTTTGTTTTCGAGTATTACTTTATTGGCAAACGGACAGAATTGAAAACCAATGACCACCTCCTGAACCCATTGGAGGGTTTGTTGGAGGATAGCCGCGGGATGGGTTGAAGAACTCATGCCTTTTTTTTCGAGCGGGGTTTAACCAATTCATACGAATCCAACACAAATTGTTTCAGTAGCTGAACCGGAATACGGCCATGTGGTACTATGGTATTCCAGTGCTTTTTATTCATGTGGTATCCGGGTAAAACCTCATCGGGATATTGTTCGCGCCATTCCAGTGCACGATCGGGCTGGCATTTTACATTGAACTGCAATGCTTCGCGGTCGAGCGACACCAACAGAAATATTTTTTGCTCCACTTTAAAAACCAGGGTTTCGGGTCCGAAGGGACAGGACTCTTCGCTTCCCGGTAAAGAGAGCGCAAAATCACGAAGCGTTTCAATATTCATGGTATCAGTTCAAACTGCGGAAATCGACCGGTACCAGTTTGCTCACACCGGCCTCCTGCATGGTTACACCATAAATTACATCTACACTGGCCATGGTTTGTTTGTTGTGTGTTACAATAATGAATTGAGAGTTATCACTAAAGCGACGAATCATATTGGTGAATTTGCCCACATTGGCATCGTCGAGCGGGGCATCTACTTCATCGAGTACACAGAATGGGGCCGGTTTAATGAGGTAAATGGCAAAGAGGAAGGCGGCTGAAGTCAGGGTTTTTTCACCACCCGATAACTGGGTAATGGTACTGGGTTTTTTGCCTTTGGGTTGGGCATAGATTTCGATTCCTGTTTCGGCCAGGTTTTCAGGATCGGTGAGTTTCATATCGCAGTTATCATCCTGTGTAAAGAGAGCATGAAAAACATGAATGAAATTCTCTTTCACTTTTTCAAACGTCTCCTTGAACTTCTGATTGGCAGTGGCTTCTACTTCTTCAATCGTTTTCAGTAAGCTATCCTTGGCATTGGTCAGGTCGGCCTTCTGTTCCTGAATAAAATCGTGTCGTCCTTTCATTTCCTTATAGGCTTCTACAGCCATAGGGTTTACTTCACCCAGATTTTCAATTCGTTTCTTCAGTTTTTCTACTTCCACATTCAGGTCTTCAATCGATTCGGTTCCGGTACGGGGTTGTTTCAATACGTCATCCAGATCCATTTTAAATTCCACATGCAGTCGCTCCTTCATGGCACTTAACTGCAGTTTCATTTCATTGAGTTTGTCTTTAATACTGCTCAGCTGTAATTCACATTTTTCTTTTTCCTTCCGTTGCTGATTCAGTTGTTGTTCAAACTGATGAATCTGGTTTCTGAAATTATAAAAGGCCTGATCTTTTTCGTTCAGTTCTTTCTCTTTTTGTTCTTTCTGGCGATAGGCTTCGGTTAACTGCGTTTCATTCTGTTCCAGCAGTCGTTGGGTTGCTTCCAGTTGTTCTTTGCTTTCAATTTCCTTTTGTTCGAATTGCGTGATTTTGTCTTTCAGCTCTTCAATTTGTTGGGCCCGGATATTCCGCTCCTGTTTAATTTCATTAATCCGACTCTGCTGCCGGGTTAAAATAATGGTATGCTGGTTGTATTCCTCGTTGGCCTTGTTGTAGGCTGCTTCGGCGACTGTAAATTTTTCCTGACTTTGTTGCAGGCTTCCAAAAGCAAGACTCATTTGCTGCTTCATATCCTGATGCAGGCGTCGGGTTTCTTCAATCGACTGACGGGTTTCTTCCAGTTGCTTTTGCAATTCAGCAATACGTTTCTGCGATACGTCCATCTGATGATGATAATTCTCGATCCGGTGTTCGGTTTGCGCAAAGGCATTCTGCACTCTGTTCAGTTCTTCCCGGGTGCGTTTAATCTGATGGTCGCTGATATCCTGATTAAATCCAACAATCTGATTTTGTGTTTCACTGATTTTTTGTTTCAGTTCCTGCGTAACGGTTTGCAAGGCTGTAATTTCTGCACTCAGTTTTTCCAGCCGTTGGGTACGACCTATTTTATTTCCTTCGAAGATGCCCACCGAGCCGCCCACAATTCGCTTATTGGTTTTAAACCCGGTTCCATCTTTCTGAATAATCACCGCTTTCCCGGGATTTAATACCCGCAAATCGTCGGCAATACATACATTATGTAACAGGTATCGGTACACTGCGGCGTATTTATCGGCCGATGATATCACGTCCAGGGCAGAGATACTTCCTTCCGGAATTTCTTCCATAGCCGCTTTGCTTTCCAGTTCCGAAAGAATAAAGAAGCCGGCCTTTCCTTTCTGATGATGTTGTAAGAGACCGATGGCTTCATAGGCTTGTTCGGGGGTATCTACTACATAGTAATTCAGGTACTTGTCGAGATAACTTTCAATACATACCCGGTATTCTTCCTTCACATTCAGTACTTCGGAAAGCAGTTGGGCGCCATGATTCCATTCGTCGTGTCGGTTGAGATATTTTATGCTATCGGGGTATCCTTCCAACGAATCTACCAGCGATTTCAGCAGGTTATATTCGTTTTGCCGTGCATCGAGTGAACGGTTCTCCTCAAATAAATTCACCCGTAAATTTTCAAGTGTGGCCTGCGAAGCCAGTAACTTTTCAGTGGCTTCTTCCTGTTTACGGGTCAGGTCGTTTAGCTGATTATTTTTTTCTTCAATTTCTTTCTGATACTGCTCCTTCAGGGTGTTCTGCTTCTGGATTTCAAGTTCACGATGCGTATTCTCTTCTTCCAGTTGACCTATCGAACGTTGCTGATTGTTTATGGTGTTTTCGGCAATAGCCACTTTCTTTTCGGCATCGAACTGATGAATCTGTAATTGCTGATGTTGTTGCCGTAACTGATCCACTTCCGATTTATGACTATCGTATTGGGCGCGGTTATCATCAAGGCTGCTTCGTAATTGCTCCAGCTTCTGCCGGAACGTTTCGAGTGTTTCTTCTTCGGCCTGCAGTTTTTTCTCCGATTCGGTGGTGGTTTTAGATAATTGCTGGCTTTGCTGACGGGCTTCCTGTATCGATTGCTGAACGGTCAGCATCAATTGCTGTAAATGCTGAATCCGTTGTGCATTCAGGTTTTTTTCATTTTCCTGTTTTCGTAACAGATCCACCCCTTCATTGAATTCTTTTTGTATACGGTGCAGTTCTTCTTCTCTCTTTTCCTGTTCCAGTTTCTGCGCTTCCAGTTCGGCTCCTTCTTTGGCAATGCGGGCTTCAAATGCCAGAATGGCATCTACTTCATGTTGTTGTTGGGTGCTCAGTTGCTGATACGAAGAATTAAAATCTTCCAGCGAAGCCTTCACCCATTCCACACTCACATCGCGGTATTCGCCTTTTATGGCATGGTATTTTTCGGCTTTACGGGCCTGACTTTCCAGGGTGCGTAGGTTATTGGAAATTTCAAACAACAAATCTTCAATACGGTTCAAATCCTGCTCGGTGGCATCCAGTTTGAGTTTGGCTTCTTTCTTCCGTGTTTTGTAAATACTGATTCCGGCAGCCTGTTCCAGCATGCGTCGGCGACTGTTATCCTTGTCCTTGATGATATCGTCGACCATACCCAGTTCAATAATGGAATAGCTGTCGGAAGTCACCCCGGTATCCATAAAAAGGTTCGTGATGTCTTTCAGCCGGCAGGTTACATCATTGAGACGGTATTCACTTTCTCCGTTCTTGTAAAATTTCCGGGAAATGGTTACTGTATTGAATTCGGTAGGAAGCAGGTTTTTGGTGTTTTCAAAAGTCAGGGCCACTTCAGCCAAACCCGATCCGTTTCGGGTTTTGGATCCGTTAAAAATCAAATCTTCCAGATTGTCGGAACGAAGGGTTTTAATTTTATGTTCGCCGATAACCCAGCGGATGGCATCTACAATATTCGATTTACCGCAACCATTGGGACCCACAATACCTGTAATCTGGTTATCGAGGTTGATAATGGTTTTATCGGCAAAACTTTTAAATCCTTTAATTTCTAATGACTTCAGTCGCACAGTAATCCTGGTTTTTGTAGTGAACAGTTCAGGTATATGTCTCCCAAAACCATACGCATAGCAGGTTTGAAAAACGGAGCGTGAAGATAAGTTTTGAGGTCTGAAATTTGGAAACTGTTTGTAAGTGTCGGCATTCGAAGGAAAACCTGTGGATAAGTGCTTCCAAATCCTGTATTTAAGGCAGGAATGGTGGAAACTTCCGTGGGGAAGTAGTGGATTAACCAGGGCTTAGTCCCAGCTGTTGGTACGGCGGTCGAATTTATCTAACCCGATTTTGAGTTGCAGGGGGTTATTGTATTTGTTGGCAACGCTTCCGGAGATATAAATCCCGATTTTAAACCGTTCCCTGAACAGGGGGAACGACTTTTCGATACCGGCAAAGGCTTCGGCATAGCGCAGGTTTCGTTCCGGAATCCAAAGGGCGCCGCCACCGGCTACTTCCATCAGTTTCAGCAACTTCAGGAAAGGGATTTTATTTAAAACCGAACCATTGAAATGATGGAGGTAATGCGCTTCGTAAAAGCGGTGAAAGACCGGAAAGGTAGAATCCAGGTTCTGAAAACTGCTTAGTGGATTATTGAAGAGGAAGGGGTTGCCCCGGCTGATAAATTTATAATCGATGTATTTCAAATCGCGTTGTGTGATAAACTCTCCGGTCATAATCCGGTACTGGGAAATGCCGGCTAAACCGAGTTTCAGTTTCTGATGCAAGCCAAATTCGAGATAGTCGAAATCTACTTCCGAATTCAGCCAGTTGGGAATGCCTTTCCGGTAACGGGCATAAAGGGTAGGAAAGCTGGAACCCAGAATTATTTTCTGTAAAGGTTCGCGGATAAAATTCTGGAACGGAGTGTATTCCAATCCAACAAAACCATACAACGAATTATAGCTATGAAAATCGATTGGTGTATTACTGAAGAAACTTACCGAATCGTATTCATGATTCAGTTTTAACTGGTTCACTGATTCTCTTCGCGAAAAATCGGCACCGGCCCTGAATACGAGTCCGTTTGCAATCTCCAGTCCATGTTCAACACCCACATAATTCTTAATATAAAAATTACTTCTCCTGAACAGGTTAATGAATGCATCGCCACTGAAGATCAGGTCGAAGGCTCGTCCCCCATCTACCACCCAATAGCCTTGTGAAAAGGGATTATAGATATGCTGAATACGCAAATCGCCCATGAAATCGTGGTTGCGGATTCCGTAATTCAGTTCGCCATTGATGAAGAGACTGGTTTTGTTTTTAAATATTTTCCGGTACGAACCGCCCTGTGCCAGTCGGGTACCACCGGGTAACAACGGCCGGTACATCGAGATCAAAGGGTTAATGGAAATGGTTCTTTCGGTACTGCGCTTATAATTATCCTGTCCGAAAAATGCTATTTTCAGTAAGGTAATTTTGTTGGTTCTCCGGTCGATGGAATCGAGATATTCTTTCGAATGCGTGGCTCGGTAAACACTATCGCTTTTGGCAATAAACTTCACTTCTTTTTCATCGAGGGGTTCCAGCCGTACGGTATTCCAGAAATTTGAATCCCGGCGATATGCTTCCATTTGGGTGGAACTGATTTCGCGGTTGAAATATTTTTTAGCGAACTGGGTATCCAGTATATAATGATCGTAAACGGCCACTGTTCGTCCCGACATCTTAGCTTTACCTTCCTTCGTGTAATACGTAAACCGCTGTTTTACCGGCAGCCAGGCTTTGCCATCTATACAATCGTATTGCTGTGTAGTTTCAAAGAAGTCGTATTCCGGCATATGGAATTTCGGAAAGCGATAAGTGGTTTCGAGGATGGTCCAGGACGTGTCGACCACTTTCAATTCCCCTTCGATGAGGGCATTGCCTAATCGTCCGGGTATAAACTGTATCGTGTAAATAGTATAGTTGTCTTTTCGGAAAATGTTTTTGGTTTTGTATTTGTACGCTACCAGTCCGCTATAACTCACCGGCGAAAGCATGGGTATTTCGCTCAGGGAAGGAATCCGAATCAGGTTAGGATATAAACTGAAGTCGCCATCGGTGGTGGTGAGAAAAAACAAGCCATCGCTGTTCCCTCTTTTTTTAATTCCACTGCGTTGCTCTTTTATTTTTCCTGGATACTGATAATCGAGTTTTAAGTACACCTCGGTCATATTCATCGCCGGAAGTCTTTCTTCCAGTGCGTTCTTTGCCGAGTCGCTCAGCTTATTCCACTTTTTTGCCGGGAGCGAATGTTCTAATTCTTCGGTAGCCCGGATATACACTTCGGTGGAATACGACTGAATTTGTTCACGGATACTATCCTTTCGGCGAATGATATTCCGGATATACTCTTCGGCCCGATCTTTACGGAAGCTGACAATCTTGACTTCATTCATGGCAGTACTACCTTCTTCCATCATCACATTCTGCGAACTGGAATCGTTATCTAAAACAAATTTGATACTCTGTTTCCGGTATCCGATCAAACTGAAAACCAATTCGTATTCACCTTCTTCCAATTGAAAAGAATACTCACCTTTGTCGTTGGTTTTAGTTCCGATTTGTGCCCCTTTCACTTGTACGGTCACATAACTCAGCGGCTCTAAACGATTATTTGTCACTTTCCCGTGCAGCGAATACTGCTGTGCATGCATCCAGCCAGGGATACACAACATCAGAAGCAGATAGAGCGAACGTTGCATAGGGCGTGGATGGGCTACTTATTCTCTTTGTTTTGTCCGCCCCCCGGATTATCATCTCCGCCACCATCTTCTTTCTTCAGATTTTCATCGCGTGATTTTCCTTCTTTTTCTTTTCCTTCTTTCGTAGGACTCATTTTTCGGGGAGGTTCCGGATTCTGACGTTGCGATTTGCTGGCTAAACGGATCTGAAGATTCAGGCCTACACTCCGGGTTTGGTTTTTCCGAAGAACGGTTTGGTAATAGTACGGGGCCTGTTCGTAAATGGTATTGGTTTGAATGGTATTCAGTAAGTCATTGGTATTCAGCGTCAGGTTAAGCAAGCCTTTATAAAACGATTTTTTAATCGCGATATCGATATTCCCATAGGGCTCAATATATCCTTGCGAAATAACAGTACGCGCATTGTAATTCGCTGTGAGCTGTGCATTAAATCCGTATTGTAGTTTCATATTCGAAGTGAGTTTGGCAAACCCGCCCCATCCGGCTCTTTTTAAGGTGGCATCTAAGTTGGCCCCATCCAGCTGATTGCGGAATACATTTACATTTACGGTAGCATCCCACCATTTCAAGAGGTTGGCTTTATTGGTAATTTCCAATCCATAGGTCATGCCACTGGCCAGATTCCGGTTCTGAGAAAAGGTGGTCCCGTCGGCATTGAAGCGGCGGTAGCGTTGAATCAGGTTTTGGGTAAACTGATAATAGGCACTGGCAATTAAGGTGTTACTTTTTCCATATTGTAAACTATAGGTGAGTTCGGTGGCATGAATGAATTCCGGTTTCAAGGCAGGATTGCCCATAGAGGTGTCCTGTGGATTGCTTACATCCAGATAAGGGATTAATTGCATAAATCCGGGGCGGTTTACCCGTCGGGAATAATTGAAATTTAAATCCTCCTTAGGCGATAATTTATGGGTCACGAAAAGGGTAGGGAACAAGCCCAGATAATAGTTGTTGACCCCGGCATTGTACTGATATGCAAAACCATCGTACGAGAAATATTCGCCCCGTAATCCAACCTGAACTCCAGTGGCTCCATATTGATTGGCCACGTTAGCATACACGCCATGTACCTGTTGGGTATACTTGAAATGATTTTTAAGAATGCTTTCTTCCACGGCAGCCTGGCCGGCATATTGTATGGTGGGTTGATTTTCGGATTCGAAGCGGATGTAATAGGTTTTTTCACCCAGATCAATCCGTCCATTCTTACCCACCGGACGGGTATAATCGATTTGGAAAGTACCATTCCAGTTGCCACCCAATATAGGGTTCTCCTGGAGGTAATGCGTGGTTTCCAGATGGTTTGAATCGAAGAGACGGGTTTCGAACGTACTGGTTCTGCGGTAGCGGGTTTTGCTGAAATTCAGTTCGGTGTTCAGTTCTTCTTTTGGTCTTGTAAAATTGTGTTTGTATTGCAGATTCGTGGTGGAACTGAGTGGATTCCCCATGTAATTATTCGTACGTGTTAAGGCCGACTGAAGCGTACTGAAGTTTATTTCGTTTTCGGTTTCACTGCTTTTATCCCCCTTCATTTTCGCATTGAAGATATTTTCGCTCAGCGTAATCTTATTGTTCTTGTTGAGGTTGTATTCGCCACCCAGATTAATAAAACCACTCAGCGGCCGGCGGTCGTTATGTTCGAAAGAACTATAGGTATTCAGGTCGGTATAATTTTTCCGTTCGGTGGTAGATTCCTCCCAGGTACGTGATGTGCGGGTATTGGCATTCAGAAAGAAATTCCATTTGCGCACATTGGCATTCAGGTTAATACCACCATTCAGTTTATAGGGTATACCGGTACCCAGATTCAGCATGGCATTGTAGCCGCTTTTACGATCCTTCTTTAAAATAATGTTGAGTATGCCACTCATGCCCTGGGCTTCGTATTTCGATGAAGGGTTTGTAATTACTTCAATACTTTCGATACTGGAAGCCGGTATGGTATTAAGCGCTGTCTGTGGATCGTTTCCGAAAATGGAAGAAGGTTTGCCATCCACCAGCAGAGTTACATTATCCTTCCCCCGGATACTCACATTGCCATCCATATCGACATTCACCGAAGGGATATTTTTTAACAGATCCAGGGCAACACCTCCGGCAGAGGTAATATTTTTGTCGGCATAAAATGTTTTCTTATCAATCCCCACTTCAATACCCTGACGTTCGCCACTCACCTGAACGCTCTTTAATTCACTCGTTCCACTTTCAAGCAAAATATCACCCAGCGATTTATTGGCCGATGCCAGCGTGATGCTTTCAAATACTTTTGGTTTGAACTGCAAACAACTCACCTGGATTTTATACTTGCCGTAGGGAATATCATTGATACTGAATGTTCCGTCGGCTCCTGTTTTGGCTCCCAACAGTTTACTGGTATCGTTCAGATTTTTTAAGGTGATGGTTGCCAGTTCAATCGGAGATTTAGTGCCGGCATTTTTTACCACTCCCTGAATCTTCGCTTTCTGCGCGTTACTTGTCCAGGTAATGAACAGGAGTATGAATACGGAAAAATATTTCATAAGCGGCAAAGGTAAAGGCTCAGTTCATACAGCCCGTTTAACAATGCTTTGTGGCTTGTTAAAAAGGGTACAATTATTCGATCGCTTATTTGATTAAACTATGAGGCCGTTGTTCATCTACCTGTACCCAGTAAAAACCCGAAGGCAAAGTCTGGGTGGGGATGCTTGCGTCATGTCCTGAAACTATTTCTTTCTGCCATATCACTTGCCCTGTGGAATTGAATAAG
>CAYWKR010000015.1:0-12998 GCA_964458785.1 uncultured Bifidobacterium sp.
CGTCTATCAGCATTTGTTTTATTTGTTCCCGTGCAGTCATTGGATATAAACAAAGAAGGGAACCACTCCGTTCCCTTCTCTCGTTTCATTAATCTGGTGCAAATGTAGGTTTGATTGTTTTTCTAACCAAAAAAAATACCATACTCATCCATATTCTTCATTTTTCTGAACCGGTCAGTGCATATTGGTTCGGAACATTTTAACCGCAATGGCGATCAGAATAACCCCAAAAAATTTACGGATGACCAGAATACCTGCTTGTCCCAGGATACGTTCCAGCCAGTTCAGACTCTTCAGTCCGATATAAATGATGATGAGATTTATTACTATGGCTACCAGAATATTGTACTGATGATACAGCGATTTCATCGACATGACAGTGGTCAGTGTACCTGAACCGGCAATGATAGGAAAAGCGATAGGTACTACGGTGCCCGCTTTGGCATTTCCATCGCCTTTGAAAAATTCCATTCCTAATACCATTTCCAGACCCAGTATGAATAATACGATGGAACCTGCTATGGCAAATGAACTGATATCCAGTCCCATCATGCCCAGAAAGTTTTCGCCCAGAAAGAAAAATAGTAAAATCAGTATACCCGACACCCCTGTTGCCCGGAAAGCACTGATATGACCCATTTTATTTTTGAAAGAAATTAAAACCGGAATCGAACCCAGAATATCGATTACGGCAAAGAGAGCAAAGGTGGCCGTAAAGATTTGCGAAAAGGAAAGATTCGAGAGTTCGTATGAATTCATAGTGCAAATCTAATTTGTTGTACATGCAATGTATCTTTGAGGCCCTTTAAATTTTAGTGATGAATTATTCTTATACGGTGGCTGAACGTTTTATGCGTTATGTTCAGATTGATACGCAGAGTGATCCGGAATCGACCAGTAACCCCAGTACCGAAAAGCAAAAAAATCTTTCCCGTTTGCTGGCTGAAGAGTTGGCAACAATGGGGTTGAGTGATGTTGAAACCGATCCCTTCGGATATGTATATGCCACGATTCCGGCCTCCAGCGAAAAGGCCATACCGGTGTTATGTTTTTGTTCGCATGTAGATACGGCCCCTGATTGTAGTGGTACGAATGTGAAACCAATACTGCATGCTAATTACCAGGGTCAGGATATCATTCTGCCGGATGATCCTTCACAGGTTATTTCTACATCGGGGCATCCTTATCTTAAAGAACGTATAGGGGATGATATTATCACCGCTTCCGGCTTAACCCTGCTGGGGGCCGACGATAAAGCGGGTGTGGCTATTATTATGGATCTGTGTCACTACCTGATTCAGCATCCTGAAATAAAACATGGTAAAATCAGGATTTTGTTTACGCCCGATGAAGAAGTTGGACGCGGTGTGGAGAAAGTAGATATGGCTAAACTCGCGGCCGATTTTGGCTATACCCTCGATGGGGGTGAGCGCGGTGCATTGGAGAGTGAATCGTTTAGTGCCGATGGTGTAACCATCACGATTCATGGAATCAGTGCCCATCCCGGATATGCCAAAGGTAAATTGGTGAATTCGATGAAAATTGCCGGAGAGTTTCTGGATGCTTTACCAAAAGATAGCTGGAGTCCGGAATGTACAGAAGCCCGGGAAGGCTATGTACATCCCACCATGATAGAAGGCCAGTTAGAGAAAACGACCCTTAAATTTATTATTCGCGATTTTGAAACCGCCATGCTGAAAGTGCATGAAGACCGCCTGGAGAAAATACTGAAAGAGGTGGTGGCCCGTCATCCCGGTGCATCCTGCGAATTCAAAGCATATGAACAATACCGGAATATGATGGATGTACTTTCACAGCTTCCCCATGTAACCGCTTACGCTGAAGAAGCTATGGTGAGAGCAGGAGTTGAACCGCAGAAACATATTATACGGGGCGGCACCGATGGTTCACGACTTTCGTTTATGGGCTTACCTTGTCCTAATATTTTTACCGGCGAAATGGGTATTCATTCACGACAAGAATATGTTAGTGTACAGGATATGCAAAAAGCCGTTGATACGCTGGTGGAACTGGTGCAGATCTGGGAGGAAAAATCATGAGTCATCCCTTCCACCATTTTCTTGCAGCGCTAGAGATCGAATCGCTGAATCCGATGCAGGAATCCGTGCTGAAGGAAGCACCGAAACATGATCAGCTGATTCTGTTATCGAATACCGGTTCGGGAAAAACCATTGCCTTTCTTTTCAGTCTCTGGCAACGACTTCAACCCGACCAGAAAAATACCCAGGCGTTGATAGTGGCACCTTCCCGTGAACTGGTACTTCAAATTGAATCGGTAGTTAAAAAAATGCGCACCGGGTTAAAATGTACGGTTTGTTATGGCGGACATAAACGCGAAACGGAAGAAATAAATCTGGTAGAAGCACCTGTTGTAATTATAGGAACGGCCGGACGGCTGGCCGACCATATCCGCAGGGGAACCATCCAAACATCCGGAATACATAGTCTGGTACTCGACGAGTACGATAAACTGCTTGAACTGGGTTTCGAAGACGAGATGAAGGAAATTGTGGATGCATTGCCTTCGCTGCAATTTAAAATGCTGACATCTGCTACCTCCCTGCATACCTTTCCTGAATTTCTGCAATTCAATCAACCCTTCCTGCTCGATCATAGGGTACAGGGTGATGAAGCTACAGATGCCCGACTGGAACATACATTTTTCCGTTCTGCTGAACCCGATAAGATACATACCCTTGTGCGTTTAATTTCGTTTGCCGGACATAAACCGATGATTGTGTTTTGTAATCACCGGGATGCCGTGGAACGGGTGGCTCTTTTGCTTCGTGAACAGGGAATCCGTGCTGTATTTTATCATGGTGGTATGGAACAGTATGAACGGGAAAGCGAGCTGGCCTTGTTCCGGAATCATACTTCAATGGTATTGGTAACTACCGATCTGGCTGCACGCGGACTGGATATACCCGGTATCCGGTACATTGTTCATTATCATTTACCGGATACGCATTCCACCTATACCCACCGTAACGGACGCACTGCCCGAATGCATGATTTCGGACAAGCGGTTTTAATTTTATCGCCCGGGGAAAAAATACCAGCCTTCATAGAAGATGAACATACCGAATTAATTCTTCCTGATGAACTTCCGTTACCGGAACGATCGGAGTGGAGTACCCTTCATCTGAGTCTGGGAAAAAAGGAAAAGGTGAACCGGATTGATATCGTTGGTTTTTTATCGCAGCGGGGTGAATTAAAGAAAGATGATTTAGGTTTAATTGAAGTAAAAGATCATTATGCCTTTGCAGCCGTTCGAAGAAACCGGGTATCGGATGTTCTGCGACGGATAAAGGATCAGAAGTTGAAAAATAAAAAGGTAAAGGTGGTAGTGGCAAAAATGCTTTGCGATCGTTTAGGGTAAGCCCAACACATCGCGCATGGTAAAAATTCCTTTCCTGTTGCAGATAAATTCAGCAGCCAGCAATGCACCTTCGGCAAATCCTTTCCGGTTATGCGCAGTATGAATAAGTTCAATCTGGTCTACCGATGAATCGTAGCGAATACTATGTGTTCCCGGGGCTGGGTCTTCTCGTTTGCAACGAATAGGTAAATGTCCCGGACTGCTTTCTTCTTCCAGTTTCCAGTTTTTTAATCCGGGATAATGATTCAGAATTCCTTCAGCCAGCGTAATGGCGGTTCCGCTGGGAGCATCCTTTTTTTGTGTATGATGAATTTCTTCCATAGAGACCTTGTACGACGGATAGGCCTGCATCAGGTGGGCTACCCATTCGCTGATACGAAAGAAGAGGTTTACGCCTAGGCTAAAATTACTGGCAAAAAGGAAACTTCCATTTTGCTTACGGCACAGCTGTTGAACCGTTTCGAGATGTTCGGTCCATGCCGTAGTACCACATACAACAGGTACACCACATTCGAGACAAAAAGTAACATGGTGAAAGGCCGCTTCCGGTGTAGAGAATTCAATGCATACATCAGCCTTCTGAATATTCTCACGGGTAAGATCCTGTGGGTTTGACGTACAGATTCGCAATACAATTTCATGTCCTTTGGCTAAGGCCAGTTCTTCAATGGCACGTCCCATTTTTCCATATCCTATAAATGCAATTTTCATCGGAGGGGAATTTTAAGGGATACACCTATTGCGGCGGTATGGGATGCTGTTGGTAGTGTGTTCAATTGAAAGCTGATATCACTTTTCATATCAAAACTTTTTAGATGGGCAGAAATAAAAGCATCCAGAATATTGAGGGTATAGGCACCTACTGCCGATAAAATACTGTATTGAAGGTATTGCCGGTATCCTTTACGAAGCAGGTCAAGATCATCGGTGCTGTATTCCGGATACGAATCAGTAGTAGCCGGGTCTGCATCTATTCGTGCAATGTACGCTGAATGGTAATTCCGGTATTCGCGGTAATTGCTGATAATAAATCCCGTGATGACTGCCGAGCCGGCATAGATAATACCTGCTTTCCAATACTGGTGATTATAAATTTGTCCCAATCCGGGAACACAGGCAGAAAATAAGCATGACCGTTTCGGAACCGGATGGGACGTGATGAAAGCGAATCGCGATGGGTGATGGACCGTGTCAGGTACCTGCGCAGAAGTCACTTTACAGGGGGTACATAAAAAGAACAGAAGCAGACAACAGAGGTATGTGTAGAACGGTTTCAATAAATCAGATACTCATTTGATCGAGAATACGTTCCAGATCAGAATCATTGTAAAATTCAATGGTGATACTACCGTTGCCATTTTTCTTCCTGTTCAGAATAACTTTAGTAGAAAGGTGAGAAGCAATCTGGTCTTCGATGCGTTTATAGGCCGGTGGAATACCTGCGGGGGCCGTTTCTTTTTTGGGTTTGCTTCCCAGTACTTTTTTAACCAGTTCTTCAGTAGCCCGCACCGATAATTCCTTTTCGATAATTTCTTTTGCAACCACCAATTGTTGTTCAATATGTTCCAGACCGAGTAATGCCCGGGCATGTCCCATACTTAATTCTTTATTTCGTACCGATACCTGTATAGAGGGTGGCAGTTTCAGTAAACGGATATAATTGGTTACGGTACTGCGTTCTTTTTTCATCCGGTCGGCTACTTCTTCCTGTGTCAGGTGACATTCAGTCATCAGGCGTTTATAAGCAAGGCCTATTTCAATGGCATTAAGGTCTTCCCGTTGCAGGTTTTCAAGCAACCCCATTTCCAGTATTTCCTGGTCGTTGGCACTGCGTATATATGCCGGTATATCGTGCAATCCGGCTATTTGTGAAGCCTTATACCGGCGTTCACCCGAAATCAGCTGGTACTTTTTATTGGGCAGTTTAACAACCGTAATGGGTTGAATAATATCATGCAGACGTATCGATTCGGCCAACTCCTTTAAGGGGCCTTCTTCAAAAGTCCGGCGGGGTTGATTGGGATTCACCTCAATCATATTGAGTGGAATGCGGGTAATGCTTCCTACCAGAACTTCATCGCCGGCAATGGGTGTTTTGGTAAAGGCGCTGACTTCATCTTTGATGTTTCCCAGCAAAGCACCAATCCCTTTGCCGATTTGTTCTTTGGTATTGGGTTTAGTGCTCATTATTTTCTACTTCAAAGGTTTTGTCGGCATTTTTAATTCGGGTCATGTCGTTGCGTTGCAGAATTTCCTTACCCAGATTGAGATAATTGAGGGCACCGGTAGAGTCTGCATCATAGAGTAAAACAGGTTTGCCCAAACTGGGTGCTTCGCCCAAACGGGTATTCCGATGGATGATGGTATGAAAAACCAATCCTTCGAAATGATTTTTCACTTCTTCCACCACCTGATTTGAAAGTCGTAACCGGCCATCATACATGGTCATCAGAATACCTTCGATACTCAGGCGTGAATTTAGTTTCGACTGAACAATTTTAATGGTGTTCAGCAGTTTACCAAGCCCTTCAAGGGCAAAGAATTCACATTGCACCGGAATAATCACACTATCACTGGCACTGAGTGCGTTCAGGGTAATCAATCCGAGGGAAGGAGAACAGTCGATGACAATAAAATCATATTCATTTCGGATGGAAGAAAGTACCTGATCCAGTTTTTTTTCTCGACCGGGGTGATTGATTAGTTCTATTTCTGCTCCAACGAGGTCGAGATGAGAAGGCAGTAAACTCAGGTTCGGTGTTTCGGTTTTAAGAATCACCTGACGGATATCGGTATCGTTAACCAAACAATCGTACACACTCAGTTGAATATTCCGAAGGTCGAATCCATTTCCTGTAGTGGCATTAGCCTGTGGATCGCAATCGACCAGCAGGGTCTTATAATCGAGCACGGCCAGACTACAGGCCAGATTAATGGCGGTGGTTGTTTTTCCTACTCCACCCTTCTGATTTGCAACCGAAATGATCTTTCCCATCCGGGGCAAATGTGCTATGAATAAACCGGAAATTAAAGTTTTTTTATTCACGCTACCTGCGTGCAAACCTGAATAAAGAGGCTATCAGTTGTATACCTTCACCATACAAACGAAGGGTTCGATCTGGGCAATTTGGGCACTGCGATTCAGTCCGCGAATGCGGTTACTGTTTACTTCATCGTTTCTGAAATCGTCGGGAAGCTGACTCAGTAAGCGTAGTAATTCCTTGTTACGGATCGCATAGGTCACCCCTTCGGTTTGGCTTTGTTTGCCAGAAATAATACCCAGTATATTACCGGTTTCATCCAGAATTGGGGCCCCGCTCACACCCGGACTGGAAGGCAGTTCCAACTGAAATTTATTGCTGTCGCTGTCGAATCCGGTTACCGAGCTGATATACCCTTCGTTATAAACAATTTCGTTTTTAGGATAGCCGAGTGAATATACCCGGTGTGCCAGATTAATCGTTGATTTTTTTACAGAGTAAGGGAGACGTCCGTTGAACTGAAAATCGTCTTCTGTAATTTTTAAAATCGCGATATCGTTTTCTTCGTCTTTCAGTACGATGCTGCAAGGGTGACCGGCTCCATCTTCGGTGAAGGCAAAAATTTTAGGGAAACCATCCACGACATGCAGATTGGTTACCATATACCCGTTTTGACTGATGGCAAAGCCGGTTCCACTATATTTCGATGGATAATCCGGAACCGGAACACTATTATGTTTTACCCGGTCTACTTCGGTTTTAATAACCGACTGCGCCTTCTTGATATTATTGATTTCCCCTTTCAGCAACTGATAGGTTGCCTGTGTATCTTTTTTGTAAATGGTACGGGCAACGAGAAAAGTCAGCACCGAGGCACTAATGGCAACTACCGCAGCCACCGAAGCGGTACGCCAGTATTTGTACACATTCAGTTTCAGGTGTTTAAGCATACGATGCGTTTGCCCCTGATTGTGACGGTGAATGGAATCAAGTGTATAGCGGATATATTCTTTATTGTTCTGATGATCGAAGGTTTGGAGTAAGATCTGGTGTTCCTGTACCCATTGTGCCAGGGCCGGATTATTTTCCATATCAATCTCGAAGAAAAGTTTCTCCTGGTCATCCATCAGACCATGGCAATACTTTTCAGCCAGTTCAAATAATTGTTCGTTGTGGTTCATCGTATCGTTACCTCACGGGTTTCGTGAAAAAATAGTTTTTTGAGTCGGTTCAGGCACTTATACTTTTGAGTTTTAGCGTTTTCGGAGGTCGTATATCCAAATTCATCGGCAATGTCCTGCATGCTTTTATTCTGCAGATAGAATGCCTTCAGCAGGCCGCTGCAGGGTTCTCCGATCTGGTCCAGACATTTTTCGAGTTGACTCATGTGCTTTTCCATTTCAAAGAATTTTCCAACCGGTTCCTGCACATCGGGGGTGTCTTCCGAAAAATCGCTCAGATACACCATCGATTGGGATTTGTTCCGGCTTATTCGTTTCAGCCAGAGGTTTTTCGCAATGGCTGTCAGATAAGTGGAAAAGCGACAATTCAGTTGAAGTTTTCCGGAACGGGCCTGTTCATATGCAATGGTCAGAGCGTCCTGGAAAATATCGTATGCATCATCCACAGATCCATTCATCCTGAAAACCATCTTTTCAATGGTTGGATAATTGAACTTGTATATGCTGCGCAGGGTAGCGGAATCGCCGGATGCCAAAGAACGTATGATTAGTTCATCACTCAAAAGCTGTGTTGAATGCTCGTTCATTAATACAGAAATCCGGATTAGGTAACCCAAAAGTCTGAAAAAAAATCAGAACTTCTTCTATATTCATTGAAGCGGAATACGAATAAAATAGAATTAATTTTTTTCAGTCAAATTGCAGCATTAAAGATTTAATAATCATAATTTAAAAAATTATAAAAAAAAATATGTAAAATTTTTTCCATCTGCAGGGGTTACCTTTTGTTTGTTCCGGTATTAATAGGGCAAACAATTAAAAATTTTTAAAAACATGAAAAACTTAGTAAAACTTTCCATCTTCGCGATCGCTTTAGGATTCTTCGCTTCTTGCGGTGAAACAAAAGAAGAAACTCCAGCTGCTGAAGCTCCTGCTACAGAAGCTACTACACCAGCTCCAGCTGAAACTGCTGCTGCTCCTGCTGCTGATACAACAGCTCCTGCTGCTGCTCCTGCTGCTGATACAACAAAGCACTAATTCAATTAGAATAGCAAAAAGTAAAGCCACCCTTCGGGGTGGTTTTTTTATGGAAATAAGCATCAAAATATTTTGTTGCTTGATCGAAACCATTACCTTTGCGCCCGGTTGCCCGCTGCCAGCTATAAACTGGTATCCGGTTATACTTGCAGGTAACCTTAATTTGTTTAAAACAATTAGTATATATGAACAGTTATGAACTGATGGTCATTTTTACTCCGGTACTTTCTACTGAGGAGTTTAATGCAGCCACAAAGAATCTCAAAAAATTCGTTACCGATCAGGGTGGCGAAGTGGTAGGAGACGACAGCTGGGGTTTGAAATCACTGGCTTATCCAATTGCCAAAAAAACTACCGGCTTGTATTACGTGATGGAATTTAAAGCGGCTACCGCCTTTAATTCTCGATTCACCATTCAAATGAACCGCGACGAATCTATCATGCGTTTCATGATCACCGCGCTCGACAAACATGCTGTGGCCTACAACGACCGCAAACGGAACGGTGTAAAAGTAACCAAACCCAATTCTGTCACCGAAAAAGAAGAAGCTTAAACTATGGCAAAGTCCGATATCAAGTATTTATCTACCCAGCGGGTAGAAGTACACCAGAAGAAATACTGCCGTTTCAAAAAAATGGGGATTCATTACATCGATTATAAAGATGCTGAATTTCTGAAGCGTTTCCTGAATGAACAGGGAAAATTGCTTCCCCGTCGTATTACCGGCAACTCATTGAAATAT
Source organism: uncultured Bifidobacterium sp. (assembly GCA_964458785.1). Classification (GTDB taxonomy): domain Bacteria; phylum Bacteroidota; class Bacteroidia; order Chitinophagales; family Chitinophagaceae; genus OLB11. The sequence goes on from CAYWKR010000015.1 coordinate 9,344, forward strand.
CAACGGAAAGTGGCTACTGCGGTGAAGAAATGTCGCCAGATGGCTATTCTGCCTTATGTTACTGACCTTTTAAAGTAAAATTATTATGCAAATTATTCTTGTAAAGGATATGGACAATCTGGGATCCGCCCATGAAGTGGTGAATGTCCGCCCCGGCTATGCCCGCAATTACCTGATCCCTAATAAATATGCCGTCGAGGCTTCTCCTGCCAATATGAAAATGGTAGAAGAAAAAAATAAAGTCAAGGCCCGCAAAGAAAACGCCTTACTGGCTGAAATCAGCAAGGTAAGCGATGTACTGAAGTCGTCACCTATCCGTATTGGTGCGAAAACCGGAACCAGTGGAAAGATTTTTGGTTCGGTAACCCCAATTCAGATTGCCCGCGCTATCCGCGAACAAAAAGGATATGAAATTGACCGGAAACGCATCACTATCCTGGATGAAGTGAAAGAAACCGGAACATTTAAAGCGCAAATCGACTTTGGAAACTCGAATATTATCGACCTCGATTTCGACGTATTTTCCGAGTAGAACAACACAGACTAAAAATTTCAAGAACCCGATTCCAAAATCGGGTTTTTTTATATAGCTTTACCAACGATTTTTCTGGCGTATTCTGTCTTTTCCCGTCAGACTTCATTTGAATAAATTGAAACCCTTATGATCAAAAAAGTACTTTTTGCCCTTGGAATTTTTCTGTCAGCGGCTTCTACCCTTACTGCACAGTATTGTCTTCCTATTTTTTCCATTGCCTGCTCCAGTGGCGACTATATCGATAACTTCTCCACTACCGGAGGTGTTTTGAATATCTCAAACCTTGCAACCGGTTGTAATGGACTGTCACCAAACAATTATACCTTTTTCAATACCATGACGGTTTCTCAAACCCAGGGATTGTCGGTAAACTTTAGTGTACAGGCCGGTACTTCGTGGTCACAGGGTTTTGGTATATGGGTCGACTGGAATCAGGATTACGATTTTGATGATTTCGGGGAATTCGTATACTCATCTCCATCATCGGCTACCACCCCCTTTACAGGGTCTATCCCCGTTCCCACTACCGCGCCTCCCGGAGTAACCCGTATGCGGATCATTTGCCGCTTTGTAACCATTCCGGGTTCTAACGAATATTGCGGAAATAATTTTTCTTTCGGGGAATGTGAAGACTATAATTTCGAAGTGTTACCTACCGGACCATGCGCCGGAACCCCGGTAGCCGGAACCATTACACCTCCCGGCCCGCTGACTCAATGTGCCGGACAAGCCGTGAATCTGGGCTTAACCGGAAATACAGTAACCGGAAACCTGAGTTATAACTGGCAGCAAAGTACCACATCAGCCAGTGGGCCATGGACCAATGTCATTGGAGGTATTGGTGGTACCGGGCCAGGATATGCAACCCCGGGCTTAACAGGAACCACCTGGTATCAATGTACACTCACCTGCAATAATTCTTCACTGAGCAGTACTACGCCTCCCTATGTTATTAATGTGGTCGCCCCCACCTATGCTCCGGTTCCTTATACCCAAAGCTTTGAAAACTGGATGAGTTATTGCGATATACAGGATGTACCCAACGATTTGCACTGGTCGAATAACCCATTAACCGGCGATGCCTCATGGCGCAGAGAAGATGAAGGAAGTTTTGCCAACTGGCTGAATTCCACATCCGGATTTTACCTTCCGGCATCCAGCGATTCGTTCCATTCGGCCCGATTCCATTCCTACGGTACGAATATGACCGGTGACCTCGATCTGTATCTGAATTGTGGATTATTGACCGGCGACAAAACCATGACCTTCGACTACATGAATAATAACTTCACCGGATTTGGATTTGACAGCCTGGAAGTGTTATTATCAACAAACGGAGGATTTACCTTCAATACCATAGGATCGTATACCAATTCACCAGCCTGGTCGAATCATGCATTGATTATTCCTTCCAATGCCGCCAACACTCTTATTCGTTTCCGCGGTCATGGCGACTTCCAGTACGATACCGATATGGGTATTGATAATGTGAATGTTTTGGCCCCCTGTACCGGTGCCCCTAATGCCGGCATAATCAATCCCATGACACCCTGTGCCGGTGTACCCTTTGATTTGACATTAAACGGAGCCACTGTGGCCGGAGGAATTACATACCAATGGGAAAGCGCTCCCACAGCCACCGGGCCATGGACCGTACTGGGTGTAACAGCCGGTCCCATATTTAATACTGTAGTAGCCGGTGCAACCTATTTCCGTTGTGTGGTAACCTGTCCAAACAGCGGTCTTGCAGCTACCACTCCTGTAATGTATGCTACTCTTGCTTCGTTCTATACCTGTTATTGTGTGTCACAAAGTGAAACGAATTTCGAACAGCAGAATGTAGGAAATGTGAGCATGTATAATTCACAAAATGTAGCTATTTTAAATAACGGTGTAGCTACTCCATTACAGAATAATCCTTCACCGCTGAATTATTATTCCAATTTTACAGCGCTGACTCCTACTACCATTTACCGTGATTCTACCTTCGACATGAAGGTGACGGCCTTCACACAGATTGCCACATTCTTTAACGGTTATTGTAAAGTATATATCGATTATAACCGCGATGGGGTCTTTGATCCGGTGACCGAAAATGTAGGAGGTGGTGTATTGAACAGTGGTACCCAGCTGATGGCAGCGAACTTCACGGTGCCTTCTACCGCGCAATTCGGTTTAACGGGAATGCGGGTGGTGTATAGGGTATTTGGTACCGCAACTACAGTGACTCCATGTGGAACTTACCCCAGTGGTGAAACAGAAGATTATCTGGTGAACATATCACTTCCTCCTTGTAATACACCACCCAATGCAGGTTCTGCTACCATTAGCGATACTGTTACCTGTCCGGGGTATACCTTATATATGGAAGATACAGGACATGATGTAGTTTACCTGGGTCTGACGTTTAACTGGGAATATTCTTCCGATGGAATTAATTATTCTTCTATTCCGGGAGCCACGCTGGATACACTTTCCTATGTGGTCAATAACGAATCCTGGTTCCGTTTCCGCACTACCTGTAACGGTGTATCCAATGGCTATTCCAATGTATTACATGTAACCATGAGTTTACCATCGGCCTGCTACGGACAAAGTGCTGCCATAGGAGGAACCCTCGATTCAAGCGATGTGGGAGCCTTCATTATTGCTGACTCGATGACCAACAACAATATCTATTCCTATGTTACAGGAGGTCCTCACCTGAATAATCCACAGGCCATCAAAGCCCGCACTGACCTCACAGGTTTAGGTGCCATTAATCTTCTTACCGACAGCACCTACAAATTTGCGGTATATCATATCATGAAGGGGCCTATCCATTCCGATGCACGAGTAACGGTATTTATCGATTACAACAATAATCTGGTCTACGATATTCCTCAGGAGAGAGTCTTTAGTGGTTTAGCCGATGTAAGTAATTTTTACCTGACCGGATATGTGACTACTCCGGCATTCCCGGCTGTCAATACCAATACCGGATTACGTATTGTTTTAAATAATAATACCGCGCCGAATCCAGCCTCTGATAATGGGGTAGGACTGTACACTTCAGGTGAAACAGAGGATTATCTGGTTAATTTCAAATTCAAACAATTGAATCCAAGCATTGTTCATGAT
>CAYWKR010000016.1:0-12666 GCA_964458785.1 uncultured Bifidobacterium sp.
GGAAGGATTACAGTATAAGGAAGATAAAAGAGTTATAGAATTTGTTCGGGATCATGCCGAGTTTTTTCCACTGGCCGATGGTACCAAACTGGGAGCCGCTAAATTTCTGGAACGCTTTGCCTTTTCAGCCGAACAACAATATACCTACCTTAGTAAGTTGAGCGGGGGGGAGAAACGACGTTTGCAGTTACTGACTATTTTATTCAAGAATCCGAATTTTCTGGTACTGGATGAACCTACGAATGATCTTGATTTGCAAACCCTTCAAATACTGGAAGAATTTCTTCAGGAGTATCCGGGTTGTATTTTACTGGTGAGTCACGACCGCTATTTTATGGATAAACTGGTAGACCACTTATTTGTATTTGAAGGCGATGGCGTTGTGCGTGATTTTCCCGGGAATTACTCGCAGTACAGGATAAAAGAATGGGAAGAACGAAAGGAGAATGTAGTACAGAAAACAGAACCAACAGAGCTTAAAAAACCGGAACCCGCTAAAAATGTTTCTGAAAAACTGAGTTATAAGGAGCGACGGGAATTTGAATCGCTGGAATCGGAAATTGCACGTTTAGATCAGGAAAAGAAAAGCCTGGAAGCAAAAATGAGTGACGGTACTATGAAGTACGACGATATGCAACAGGCAGCAGCCCGCATGGGTGAAATACTGCAAGCTATTGAAATGAAGGAAATGCGTTGGCTCGAATTAAGTGAACGGAATTAAAGCGATCAGACCGGCTCCTCTTCCTTTTTTCCACCAAGGGCGAATTTAATAATAACCGGGAGGGTAGTTACCAGAATAATCAGAATCACAATCACTTCAATACGGTCTTTGATCCATGGGAATTGCTTACCCAGTAAATGCCCGGCCATCATCATGGAAAACACCCAGGCAAAAGAGCCAATGATATTATACAGGGTAAATTTTCGCTTATCCATTTTTACAATGCCTGCTACGATGGGTACAAAGGTTCGGATAATGGGTATGAAGCGTGCCGCAATCACAGTCAGTGCCCCGTTTTTTTCGTAGAAGCGTTTGGCTGAATTTAAATGACGTTGTTTGAAAAAGAAACTGTCTTTTCGGTTGTATAAAAAAGGGCCCGATTTCTTACCAAACCAATAACCAACGGCATTACCCAATACACCGGCTATGGCAACCATCAGCATGATAAGAACATAAGGGACATCGAAAAATTCTCTGGCCAGATCATCAATAAACAAGCCTGCTACAAATAACAAGGAGTCACCGGGAAGGAAGAAACCAACAAACAAACCGGTTTCGGCAAATACTACAAAGAGTATCATATAAAGTCCGCCCATTTCGATATACCATTTCGGACTTAAAATGGTGTCCTTCAGGGTTTGAATCAGATCATGCATAAATTCAAGGTGGGGCAAATATATGTAAAAATGTATAGCGGGCTTCTCAGCGAACACCAAGGTATTTATGGATCTGAAGAGAGAGTTTCCAATCCGGGTGGTTTTGAATAAAACCGGTAATAAGGGGAAGCATTTCTTTTTCCTTACTCCATTCCGGCTGCAGAAATAATCGGCACGAAGGCGAAACCTGCTGTGCATGAAGCAGAGCCCATTCCAAATCGGATTTGTGATAGACCACCACTTTTAATTCATGTGCCATGAGCAGGGCATCAGGTACCGGGGCTTTAAATTTCTTGGGTGAAATACAAATCCAGTTCCATGATCCGTTTACCGGGTAAGCACCACTGCTTTCAAGATGGGTTTGGTAACCGGCTGCCTGTAAGGCTGCAGTCAGCATGTCACAGGGATGCATCATCGGTTCGCCACCAGTAATAATTACCATTCGGGCCGGGGTTTGCTGTACCTCATGCAATAATTCGTCTACGCTTCGAAGCGGGTGTTCGTCTCGGTTCCAGCTTTCTTTTACATCACACCAAACACAACCCACATCGCAACCGGCCAGACGAATAAAAAAGGCAGCTTCTCCCTGATATTCACCTTCCCCCTGAATAGAATAAAAGGTTTCCATCACAGGAAGAAGAGTACCCACCGGATGTTTTTCAGTTTCAGACATCATTTTCCGGTATTTCGATGATAGGCCTGCAGGGTATTTTTCATCAATCCACAAATGGTCATCAATCCTACACCACCCGGTACCGGAGTAAGCCAGGATGCCTTTTCGGCAACCGATTCAAATTCAACATCCCCAAATAACCGAAAGCCACTTTTTGTTTCATTGCTCGGGATTCGGTTGATACCTACATCTATCACAATGGCTCCATCTTTAACCATATCGGCTGTAACAAATCCTGGTTTACCTATGGCAGCCACAAGGATATCGGCCTGCCGGCAAAATTCATCCAGATTTTTGGTGCGTGAATGACAAAGAGTTACCGTACAATTCCCGGGTTGGGTATTCCGGCTCAGTAATAAACTCATGGGGGTTCCTACTATATTACTGCGACCAATAACCACCGCATGGAGTCCGCTGGTTTGAATTTGATAATAATCCAACATCAACATAATTCCATAAGGTGTAGCCGGTACAAAACCCGGTAAACCCAGCATCAGATTCCCCTGATTCACCGGATGGAAACCATCGACATCTTTCGAAGGGAGTATGGCTTCAATAATATGATTCTCGTTGATATGTCGTGGTAAGGGTAATTGAACCAAAATTCCATCGATAGATGAATCGGTATTGAATTGTTCAATTTTTTTAAGCAATACAGATTCTTCGGTATGCTCATCCAATCGAACCAGGGTGGAATCAAAACCTAATTCAGCACAGGTTTTTACCTTGGATGCTACATAGGCCTGACTGGCAGGGTCTTCGCCAACCAGAATAGCGGCTAGATGCGGCGTACGTTTACCTGCCGATTTTAATACATCGCTTTCCTGTTTGATCTGAGCTTTGATATGGGCTGATACCAGTTTTCCGTCTAATAATTGCATGGCTGCAAATATAATGGCAGATGTGAAAGTGCTGCAGACAGCTGATGAAAATCAGGCCGTACCCCGTTTTCCCAGTTCAATAAGTTCAAGATCCGTTATTCGTCCCTGATCGATGGAAAAACGAATGAGTGTTTGCACTTTATGCCAGCCTTCTATGCCACAAGCACCCGGATTCATATGAAGTAAATTGAATTCCGGATCCGGCATCACTTTTACAATATGCGAGTGACCGCTAATAAATAAGCCAGGCCGATGAGCCCGGATAAGTGCCATTGCCCTTGCACTGTAGCGTTTGGGATACCCGCCAATATGAATCATTAATACATTTAGGTTTTCTATACTAAAGTATTGATATTCAGGATATCGGATTTGAAGTTCATACCCATCAATATTCCCGTAAACCCCTCTGAATGGTTTGAAATGTTCGAGTTGGTCGGCCAGGGCAACAGAGCCAATATCGCCTGCATGCCAGATCTCGTCGCACTCTTTGAAATGGGTAAATACCGCATCAGGAAGATGGTGATGGGTGTCGGAGAGCAGACCAATGCGTTTCAAGTAGTCAGGCTTTCACTTCCAATAAATGATAATTCTTTTTACCTTTCTGAACCAGCAAAAACTTCCCGTGAAGAAGTGGGAATTCGTTCATGAGTACATCGGCCGATTCAACTTTACGCTTATTCATTTGAAGGCCTCCGTTTTGAATCATTTTACGGGCTTCCCCTTTGGAAGGGAATATGCCGCATTCGGTGAGTAAGTCCACGATATTTTTTTCATTAAAACCTTCGTTCGTGGTTTCAAAAGCAGGAACCCCTTCAAGAGTATCCAGAAGTTCAGTTTCACTTAAATTACCCAATGTTTCAAAACCGGCATCGCCAAAGAGCAAACGGGTAGCGTTTTCAGCAAAGGTTAATCCCTTATCACCATGTACCATCAGCGTTACTTCACGGGCCAGATTTTTTTGAAGTATCCGCAAATGAGGTGCCGCCTCATGTTCGGTAATCAGTTGTTGAATGGTGGCCTGATCCAGAAAGGTGAAAATTTTAATATAAGACTGGGCATCGTGATCGCTTACATTCAGCCAAAACTGGTAAAAGCGGTATGGAGACGTCCGGTTGGCATCGAGCCAGACATTGCCTGATTCGGTTTTCCCGAATTTCCCGCCATCCGCCTTTTTAATCAGAGGAGCAGTAAATGCAAAGGCTTCTCCTCCGGTTTTTCTTCGGATCAGTTCCGTACCGGTTACAATATTTCCCCACTGGTCGGAACCGCCCATTTGCAATTTCACCTGCAGATTCTGGAAGAGATGCAGAAAATCGTAGCCCTGAACTAATTGATAACTGAATTCGGTAAATGACATACCGGTTTCCAGGCGTTTCTGAACCGAGTCTTTGGCCAGCATATAATTCACCGTGATATGCTTACCCACATCACGAATAAAATCGAGGAAGGAGATGTCCCTGAACCAGTCGAAATTATTAACCAACACAGCGGCATTTTTTTCCGCCGAATTGAAATTTAAAAAGCGCGACAATTGTTTTTGAATACCTTCTGCATTAAAACGAATTTGTTCAACCGAGAGCATATTCCGTTCTTCTGATTTGCCGGATGGGTCGCCTACCATACCGGTGGCGCCTCCTACCAGAGCTATGGGTTTGTGCCCGGCCCGTTGAAGATGCATAAGTAAAATAATTGGCACCAGGCTACCAATATGAAGCGAATCGGATGTTGGATCGAAGCCCACATATCCGATCGTCATTTCTTTGTTCAGTTGTTCTTCAGTTCCCGGAATACAGTCCTGAACCAGTCCCCTCCATGTTAATTCTGCCAGCAAATTCATATCCGTTGAGGTGTTGAATAGTATGTGTAAATGTTTGTGCCAAATGTAAAAGCTATACCCGATTTTTAAGTATTTTTGTTTGACGCGGAAAATAATCCGGTGAAAAGGCCGTTTTTCCTAAGTCTTCATAAATTTATCGAATGCTTAAATTAACGCCGTTCCTTTTATTGTGTTCTCTCATAACCTGTCGGGCAGAGGCACAACAAAGAAAATATGTGAACGATTATCTGAATATTGGCGTGGGCGGACGTGGCTTGGGAATGTCGGGTGCACAATCGTCCACGGTCAGCGATGTAACATCACCCTTTTGGAATCCGGCGGGCATTGCCGGAACCGAAGCCGACTTTCAGTTAGGCTATATGCATTCGGAGTATTTCAGTGGAATTGCCAAATACGATTATCTGGGGGCCGCTATGCCTTTACGCAGCAAGAAAGGAGTTATTGGTATTTCACTTATCCGGTATGCGATTGATGATATTCCGTATACCCTCAACCTGATACAACCCGATGGGTCGGTGGACTATTCGAAAATTAAGGCGATATCGTCACAGGATTATGCCGGACTGATTACCTATGCCCGTACCATTGATGTTTCAAAATGGATTCATCGTTCCGATCTGAAAGTAAATGCAGGTGGTAACCTGAAAATTATCAGCCGAACAATCGGAAGTATGGCCAATGCCTGGGGGGCGGGCATTGATCTGGGACTTCAGGCAAGCTCGTCGAAATGGAAGGCTTCATTATTACTGAAAGATGCCACTACAACTTATACCTTATGGTCATTCAGCTTTACCGATAAGGAAAAACAGGTATTGGCTCAAACCGGAAATGAAATTGTTTCGCGCAGCAGCGAAGTAGCAACACCCCGTGTTCAACTCGGATTGGCCCGTTCGTTCCGGATAGATAAAAAGATGGAGGTATTAGCTGAATGTAATGCAGATATTACCACCGATGGAAAACGCTATGGCAATTTGATTAATGTAAAGCCCCTGAGCGTAGATCCTAGGATTGGATTGGAACTGGCATGGCAGAAACTTTTCTTTATCCGTGCCGGGGCCGGTAACTTCCAGCGCATACTGGATGATGAAGACAGTACCCATTCCAAAAAGGTGCTTTTGTTTCAACCCTCTGTGGGTCTTGGCGTTCAGTTGAAAAGTTTTTCCATCGATTATGCGTTCACCAGCCTGAATCTGAAAGATAATCCATTATACAGTCATTTTATTTCACTTAAACTGGATATTCACCGAAAGAATTCCAAACTGTCTGATTCTGACAAGGCCTTTGAAAAGAAGGCAGGAGATCTTTCTGTTCCCGTCAAACGTTAAGCCATGAAAAGAATCCGGTTGGTACTTTTTATTCTGCTCAGTCTGCATTCCATCTCAGGCGAGGCACAGGTTTACGGAAACGAGTGGATAAACTACAATCAAACGTATTTTAAGTTCGGTGTTTTTCGTGACGATATTTACCGTATCCCTGTTACTTCGTTGCAGGCTCTCGGAATGCCATCCACGGTAGCCGGCGAAAATCTTCAACTCTTCCGTGATGGTCAGGAGCAGCCCATTTATGTGAGTACATCCGGTGTTTTATCTGCCGGCGATTATATTGAGTTTTTTGGTGAGAAGGCAAACGGGGGTGTAGATGCCGCCTTATACAAGGATCCCACCCATCAGTTAAATCCCAATCAAAATCTGATCAGCGATACCGCATACTATTTTATTACGTTCGATAATGGCAATAATCATTTACGTTTTCAGCCCCGGACCAATAATCTATCATCTCCACCGCTGAAAGAGTCTTATTTCTGGGATAAGACAAAAACCAATTATAAAGGATCGTTTGCAGCAGGGCCTTCCTATTATTATCCCACTACACCGGTCATTTATATTAATTCTTCGCAGTATGAAGATGGAGAAGGGTATTCGAAAGCATATACCATCAATAATGATTCGGTGACTTATACCTGTCTTTTCCCATACAAAATAAGTGGTGCTCCGAATGCGTATTTCCGCACAACAGTAGTCGGATACTCGTATATTTCACAACACCGGGTAAAACTGTTTGTCAATAATAACCTGTTGGCAGATTCTACCTTCGGTCCGTTTAGCTATAAGCGTTATAATGCGTCGGTGCCCATGACCATGCTTTCCACTTCCAATAAATTTGTATTCAAGTATACACCAATGAATACCGATGCGGCAGCCAATATTTACGACCGGTATGGTATTGCGTATACCGAACTTCGATATCCGCGTGAGTTTAATTTTAATAATACCGATTCGTTTTACTTTGAACTGGATCCTAAATTAACCGATTACTACCTGGAGATTTCGAATTTCAAGAATAATGGAGTGGCACCCCGTTTATACGATCTGAGTGCCAATGAGTATATCACCGGCGATATCAGTATCAGCGGATTGATTCGTTTTCTAGTCCCTGCTTCCACCACGATCAAACGTCTTTTCCTTCAAAGTCAGGCCGGTACCAGTACAACCGGTAATGTTACTAACCTGCAGGCTATTCAGTTTAAAAACTTTACGCAATCAGCTAATCAGGGAAATTATATTATTCTTTCACACCAACGACTTTTTGATGATGGCCTGGGGCACAACTATGTTCAGGATTATAAAGACTATCGCTCCTCATCAGAAGGAGGAAGTTATACTCCGGTCATTGTTGATGTAAACGATGTGTACAACGAATTTGGTTATGGTTATATGTACCATCCGCAGGGGGTAAAGAATTTTTTACGATTTGCTGTTCAACATACTGCATGGACGAATAAGCCTGAGTTCTTATTTATTATTGGAAAGGGCATTGATTATACCGAATACCAGAAGTATACAGTGGCCCCCATTACTTCATATCCTTTTCCGGTTGTTCCTTCATTCGGGAATCCACCCTCAGATCATTTACTTAGTGATTTTACATTTGAAAGTAAGCCACAAATTGCCACCGGCCGATTAACGGTATGGCAGGGAAGTGAAATCAATACCTACCTGCAAAAAATAAAGTACCATGAAGCGTCTGTCGCCGATACCGATCATCAGGTGAGTGATTCGGTACTTTGGCGAAAAAATGTACTTCATATCGCCGGAACCTCCAATGCTGAACAACAGGCACCTATACTGGCAGCTCTTCAAAAACAGGAACATAAGATCGATTCAATTTATTTGGGTGCCGATGTTACCACCATCCGAAAATCGTCTACAACCAGTGTCGAAACGGTGAACAGTGCATTAATTGACAGCTTGTTTAAATCCGGTTTAAATCTGGTTCAATTTTTTGGACACGGTTCAACCTCTACCCTCGATTATAATCTCGATAATCCCGATTTACTTCCAAACCACGACCGCTTCCCGGTATTTCTGGCTAATGGATGCAGTGTGGGAAACTCGTTTGTATTAGCGGTGGGACAAAAAACCCTGGGCGAAAAATTTGTATTGGCACCTCATGGGGGTAGTATTGCCTTCATCGCCTCGGTGAATACCGGTTTGTCGAATGTATTATCTACCTACACCGATTCTTTGTATTCGCAATTTGCAACGGTATCGTATGGTGATAAAATTGGTCGTCAGTTAAAAAGTAATATCTATTCTATGAACCTTGCAGGCGATGCTTCTCTGCGACAGCATGCCGAACAAATTCTTTTAAACGGTGATCCGGCCACTACGATGTATAGTTTTAGTAAACCCGATTTTGCTGTAGAGGAAAAAGGCGTGAGTTTCGGACAGTTGAATATTACCACAGCATTGGATTCTTTTGATGTACAGGTAGTTATTCATAATCTTGGAAAGTATACCGGTGACTCTGTCAGTATTTTTATCCGTCGCATTTTGCCCAATGGCATTGAAAATGTATTACTGCATCAAAATTATAGCATAGCTGTTTCCGACACCATCTTGCTTCGGGTTCCGGTACAGGGAAATCTGGCTTTAGGCGATAATGCCATCGAAATATTAATCGATCAGGAGGGATTTATTGATGAAGTGTCTGAACTGAATAACACATACAAGAGGGTATTTAATATTTATAACGATGATCTTGTACCTGTATACCCTTATGAATTCGGAATTGTGAATGTGCAGGGGGTTACCTTAAAGGCGTCTACACTCAATCCTTTTGCTTCATTAAAGACCTATGTTCTGCAAATTGATACTACCGAACAATTCAATAGTCCTTTACTGAGTACCACTAAAATTACCTCTACCGGTGGTGTTATTAAATGGCAGATACCCTTTGCCTTACAGGATAATACAGTGTATTACTGGCGTACCGCTATGGATACGCTCTATGGTAATCATCAGCATCGCTGGTCGTACAGTTCATTTATTTATCTCGATGGCAGTTTGCCCGGCTGGAATCAAAGTCATTATTATCAGTGGACAAAAGATCAGTATAACGATATTGTACTTGATTCGGCCAGTCGTCAATTCAATTTTATTGGAATCAATAAAAAATTATTGGTACAGAATGTTTGTTTACGATCGCCGGCTCCTTATTTCTACGATTGGCCCGATTATCGGGTAAAAATGAATGGTTCTACATTATATACCGATGGTTGTGATCCATATCCGGGTTATTCCAGTTTGCAATTTATGGTTATTGATACGCTGACCGGTATACCCTGGCAAAATGCAGTTGTAGGTTCAGCAGGGCGCTTTGGTAGTTTTAAGCCGTGTCGCGTAGGCGATTATCCTAATTATATCGATCCGTTTTTCGAATTCAGTTTTCTTACGGCTGCCTCCAGAAAAACGATCATGGATTTCATCGATTCTATTCCTGACGGGTACTATGTGATGGTACAACCCCGTTTGTGTACCGGGTCCTGTGGTGCAATAAATAAAAACTTTATCAAAGACTGGAAAGCGGATACTACCTCTTTAGGAGCAGGAGTTTCACTGTATCACAAACTATATAATCTGGGCTGTACTGCTATCGACTCGTTTTACAAAAACCGTCCGATGATTTTCTTTATGAAAAAAAATCAGCCGGCTACAGTACAACAATACGTTGAAAAAGATAGTACTAAAGTATTACTTGCGGAATTCGATTACACCACGCATTTATATGAAGGTAGTATAGCTACGCACCAGATTGGGCCGGCAAAGGCATGGGGACAACTGAAACGACTGGGAGCAAGCATGGATCCCGGAGCCGGAGACTCGGTGAAGGTGATTGTAAGTGGTATTACCATCGATGGAACGGAAACCGATTTGGCAACCGTATTCGGCGATACCAGTTTGTCGTTTATCAATGCGGCGCAATATCCTTTCCTTCGTTTGAAAATGATCAACCGGGATAATAGTTACACTACGCCCGAACAACTAAAATACTGGCGGGTATTATATGAATTAGTTCCGGAAGTAGCCTTGAATCCGAATCGTCATTTCAGTTTTACCGACACAGTAAAACAAGGGCAACTATCGAGAATTGAAGTGGCTGTAGAAAATCTAACCGAATTGCCTTTCGATAGTATGCTGGTGAAATACGATGTGATTGACCAGAATAAAACCAGAAAAGAAATTGCATTGAAACGCTATGCGCCAATACCAGTATATGATACCGTTATTGCTACATTGGATTTCCCTTCTGCTGCTTTCTCGGGAAATCATCTTCTGGCATTGGAAGTGAATCCGGCCAATGACCATCCGGAACAGTTCCATCCGAATAATCTGGGCTATCTGAATTACTATGTGATTCCTGACAAACAGAATCCTTTGCTGGATGTCACTTTCGATGGAGTGCATATTATGGATAAGGATATTGTATCTGCAAAACCATTTATCAGTATCAGCTTATTCGACGATAATAAGTATCTGGCACTGGATGATACCTCGCTCGTGAAAGTATATATGCGTTATCCGGGCGATAACCCGGCTACGGAGAATTATATTCCATTTGACGGAAGCGTTTTGAAATTTATTCCCGCAGATTTGAGCGACGGGAAGTTGAAAAATACAGCTCGTATCGAATTCAGACCCGAATTCACGGTAGATGGAGATGAATATGTATTGATAGTTCGTGCATTCGATAAATCCGGCAATGCCTCTGGTCCGAATGCATACAAAGTGGGCTTCGAAGTAATCAACAAACCGTCGGTGACTTCGGTACTGAATTACCCGAATCCGTTTACAACATCTACACAATTTGTTTTCACGCTAACAGGTGCACAAATTCCTTCACAATTCAAAATTCAAATACTTTCACCAACAGGAAAAGTAGTACGTGAAATCACCAGAGCTGAGTTAGGAGATTTACATATCGGAACCAACATTACACCGTTCAAATGGAAAGGGGATGATCAGTTCGGACAACCTTTGGCAAATGGAGTGTATCTCTATCGCGTGGTGACCCGTTTGAATGGTGAAAAAATGGATCACCGGTATTCGGGTGCTGACCGTTGGATGGAACATGGATTTGGCAAGTTGTATATTATGCGCTAGTTCCTCCCTTTCAGAATCCGGTACCAGAGCGAACGTTGATCCTTTAGCTGAAGATAACTTGTTTCCACAGGTGAAAAGGTTTTAAAAAAACGATGAATTCCGGCATGGTCACTCCCTTCAAAATCGAAATAAGCTATTCCCGAAGAAATGGCAAATTGAATGGCATGCCATAACAGTCCGGCCATCACTTCACTTCCGGCCATTTCAGCATTTCGGGTACCCGCCAGATAATACGCTTTTTGTTGATCGAATACCAGCCAGCACATCCCTAAAATATGTCCTTCCTGGTCACGCATCTGAAATAAGCGGGTGCATGCCAAACGTTGTGCCAATTCCCAATAGCGATGATAGGCCGATGAGGGTATGGGATTCCGCAGGTTCTGAACCGAAAATGTTTTGGTATGCAATTGATAAAACAAATTCATATCCTGGCTATCCTCAATGACATGGGTCTGTGATTTCCGGATTTGCCGTTTTAAGGTATCATTAAACCGCTGATACACTTCAGATGCTGTGGTTAGCGTTAGCAAACAGGTTGGGCGTTTCTGTATGGCCATTTTTAAAGTAATGGCTGAATCCGGTTGAAGTTCAATGGGGAAACTAAGATCCATGACATCATATACCGGTGCATGGCTGAGATAGGCAGTTAACCATTCGGAATGCTGAGATACAGGAGGTACCTGATTTCCAAATACAATACCGGTATAGGGTGTAAAATGTGGGTTTCGCAGGAACCGTAATCCAAATCGTTTCTGCATGGGGTATATAAAGTACCCGTTGTATCCATGTATTTTTTTTTCAACGAAACGGCATTCAAATCCACTGCCATCCATCCAGCTTTTTTGTAAAAAGAGTGATACCCTGTTTTCAGAGCAGAATTGATGGTACGCCTCAGATGAACTCATTCGTATCGGATGGCTTTAACAGGTGAAATGGTTCTGATTATATGAACAGGTACCAATAAAACCAGTACACCACATAAAAAAGTCAGACTATCAATAACTATAATTGCCTTCCAGTCGAGAAAAACCGGTACTGTTTTAACGTAATACGAATGTTCATCAAGTTTTAAAATACCCAGGTGTTCTTGTAAACTACACAAAGCCCAGGCCAGTGCGGTGCCTGACAAAATACCTATAGCCAGAAGAAAAGCACTGTGATAAATAAATACCTGGCCGATGGTACGGTCTCGCATCCCCATGGTTTTTAATAATCCGATCATGGGTGTTTTATCCAGACTCATGATAAACAAGGTACTGACCAGATTCACAATGGCAATAATAATCATGATGATGATGATGATACGTTCATTCATTTTCATCATATCCAGCCATGCAAATACATTTCCAAATCGTTGCTCCATGGTATATGTCTGCAACGTATCAGGCAAAACATTTCGGTACAGGTTTTCGGCAACTGCTTTCTGCTGAGCCGGATTCTTTAGAAACAATTCAT
>CAYWKR010000017.1:0-12521 GCA_964458785.1 uncultured Bifidobacterium sp.
ACCGGATTCCGGAATAAAGGAAGTTGACTCAGTCCCTGATGTACTTTCATGAATTCCCGTCAAAGGTACTTACTGTTCGGCGTTTGACAGAAACCCTTTTGTCTGTTTTTGTATTGGAATACATGCTAGACTATCCTACTATTTTCCTAATAGTTTTCACATAGGGATTTTCGTCTGTTTCCATTCTTAAAAATTAAAATATCTATTGAATTACTCATCGTTTCGGTACACGCTGTACATCCTTCAGGCCAACGACTTATCCGGTTCATTTATTCCATCAAGCCCTGATCAGAAAAAAATAGTTTATCGTGCATTTGCATTTCTGTTTACTTTGCGAAACAATAAATGCATACGTTATGAGATCACTCAGTTTACTCATTCTTTTGCTTTGCAGCAGTACCTTGGTATGGGCTAAAAAAAATAAAAACAAAATCGTGCTTATTGAAACCACGATGGGCACCATGAAGGTGGAACTGTTTAAAGAAACCCCATTGCATAGTGAGAACTTTTTAAAACTGGTAGACGAAGGTTTTTACGATAGCTTACTTTTTCACCGGGTGATACCCAACTTTATGATACAAGGTGGCGATCCTGATAGTAAGCGGGCACTTCCCGGACAAATGCTTGGTAACGGCGATGTGGGATATAAAATTCCGGCTGAATTTATGGATACTTTTTATCACAAAAAGGGCGCATTAGCGGCGGCACGCGATAACAATCCCGAAAAGGCATCCAGTGGTTGCCAGTTTTATATTGTACAGGGTAAGGTGTTTAACGACGAAGATTTAAATGCCATGGAAGCGCGTAAAGGAAAACCCTTTCCGGCCAAGGTGAGGGAAGATTATAAAACCATAGGCGGTACCCCGCATTTGGATGGTGGTTATACGGTATTCGGACAATTACTGGAAGGCTACGATGTATTGGAAAATATTACCCATGTGGCCTGTAGTGCCGGCGACCGCCCTATTGAAGATGTACGCATCTTATCGATGAAGGTGGTGAAGAAGTAAACCAAGGTACTTGTTCGTCTACCTTTAAATACATTCAGCCATCCATAGTATCCTGCTTTATGCAGATGCCCCCTATACTACCTTGGGTAAAATGTTGTTTTCGTCAGGGGACCCTCAAGAATATCTGATTCTGGAAAGGAGGCTTTTACTGCATGCACTCTTCGCAGCATACCGCCATTTGTAAAATACAAATAAGTTGCCACACAATTCTGTCGGAGGCTGCGAAGAGAGAAGGTAAATTGCCATTGCACACTGGCGTAATCTATATAGTGGAAGGTATATTGCATTACAACGTTGTCAGTTTCCAAAACATTCTTGTTATGTTTCTTTTTCACAACGGCAATTTCACATTTCCGGAAGGCATAGTACAAAACAAAGATGTCAGTTTCCATAACATTCTTGTCATGTTTCCTTTTCACCATCGCATATTCACTTTTCGGGAAAGCATAGTACAAAACAAAGAATGCAGTTTCAAAAACATTCTTGTCATGTTTCCTTTTTACAACGGCAATTTCACTTTTAATGATGGCCATTTCACTTTTCCGGAAGGCATATTGCAAAACAAAGAATACAGTTTGTAGCATTTACAGAAGAATAAAATAGAATACTGGGACATAGTTGACCAATTTGCTACGGTTGGTGTGGGCGAAAAATTGAAGTTTATGAACTGAAAGCAACGTCCCGCTCGTGCGGGAACCTGTTTATGAACTAAATATACCTGTTTATGAACTGAAACGACCTGTTTATGAAATAAGGATACCTGTTTATGAAATAAGTCAAAAAGAGAAAAAAAGCCTTTTTACCTTTAGGTTAGAATTCAGACAGGAATAAAAATTCCGCACGAGTGGAACTGTACATTGGGAATGGGAGCAGGCCGATCGATAAAAAAATGGCAAATCCTTACTTTAAAATATATTTTATGAAAACCCCAACCCCAGCCTGCCAATTAGCTTCTATTACCCCCCCCCCGCGCGATTTTTCTCATTTTTGTGCTCTTTCTAGTACAAGGTATTTTTCAGCCTTTACTGGCAAGAGAAATTAGGTTGATTAAAACAGGAGGCAATCCGCTAATTTATTACAACAATTTAAGTGATCCTGACCTAGTAGCATTAAGTGGTGGCCCTGACTTTATCACACCTGTATTCGACAACGATCATAGCATGCGTTTCACCGAAGGAACGGTATCAGCTAACCGAAACTGGACCGAAATGTTCAGGGTATTAGTAAATTCAATCAATGACGATCCAGAAAAAACAGGCCCAGACGTTTTTTTTGAAATACGTATCGATGCCCCTGACCAAAATGTACCCTTAATTGTAGGAAGACAGATTGTTGATTACTCTAATACGGCAGTGGGCTATTTAGCTAAAGGAATAAATGAATTTACCATTATTGACGCAAAAAACATTTATGTAAAAACCCCAACACCTGGACTAAAGTCATACATGCGAAATATTGACGACTTTTATTATGGCACTTGGTTAGCAGATGGTCAGCCTTACACGCTGTATGAATTTGATTATACCGAACCTACCGGAGTGGTTAAATATCGAAGTACTTTAAACCCATTAGCATCATCAGATTGGACTGCTTCATTGGTGGTAAGCAGTTCCGTCACTACTATTAGCACAAATGCTATTGCCATACCACCCGCACAGTTAATTTCATTAGATGCAATCCCGAATCCCAATAATGCAGTATATAAACATATCTATGGTGATGAAATAAGGTCTCAGATGCCAAATATGATCGAATTTCAGAATTGTGATCATATCCGCATTTATGACTTAGACTTAGATGGAAATGCGTCCCGAATGAAGGTGGGCGGTATTTATGATGATCTTGGAAGACAGTTACGACCGGATGGCATAAAACTATTCAATACAGATAGTGTAGCAATAATTAATGTGAATGCACACCATTTTGCCTTAGACGGCTTAGAAATTAAAACAACATGTGACAGCATTACAATAAAGGATTGTTGGTTTGAATACAATGGAAGACAGGCAATGAGTTGGTTAGGGGGTACCATTATAAGGGCTTCTGGTTGTCATTTCAATTATTCGGGAAAAACATATGTACACGGCTTTGGTTATTTAAGCAGCCCCCCTTGTGCTGGTTTAGATATTGAACCTGAAAATGGACTCTCTCTCTCTGATGGATATTTTAATTTATGTGAGTTTAAAAACAATTTAGGCTGCGAGGTGAATAATACAATTGGTACTTCAGCCAATACAAACGATATACATTTCAATGATTGCACTTTTGATGATGCCGTAACGAATGGACGAAAAAATATTTGGTGTCATGGGGATGGGTTTGTTTTTGAAAACTGTAATATCAATACCAATGTGTATGAATCAGGAAACGGCATTGATCCCGGATCAGAAATGCAGTTTATTGGATGTCATTTTAGGGACATTACAACGGATGGAGACATTTGGGATGATGGAAATTATATGGTAGAAATTAACCAGGCATCGAAAGTGAAATTTGATAATTGCGATTTTTTGGCAGCACATTCTCTTACTAATATGATTAAATTGGGAATGTCTGAAACCGCCTGCCTAATCAAAAGCAATTGGCATGAAGTAAAAAACTGCACCTTTGATTATCATTTCACTGGCATCCCGACTTCTATTTTTCAAGGGGTAAAATTCAAAGGAAGAAATGTTATAAAGAATACGATGAATGCACCAACTTTTACACCTATTGGCCCTTCCTACCTTAATCTTCGGACATACCAAATCGGGTTGATTGGAAGTGATAACGAATGTGAACCGAGCAGTCTGAGTCTCAAAGGGCATGTTTATCACAATATGGTCCCAACCAATGCAGTTTCACCACCAATTGCTATTGACGTATTTGAAATTGGGAAAAAGGATGCCCCTTTTAGTTCTGCTGATGGATATGCCGTCTATAATATTGATGAAGGTGCTATTAGTATCATACAGCCAACTACAAAAATACATATCGGTGAATTATCAGCCTTTCATGTAAAAACCGGTGGTTCCTTATGGGGGCAAGATATGTTAAATGAAATATACAACAATGGTTGCTTTGTTTTTAGTAAAAACAGTTTTGCCAATCTAAAAAATACACAAATACAATCGAGTAATTCAAATTCCTTGCTGTTTGTCGACAATAGCCTTTCGTCTAGCTTTCATCCGTATTGGACCCCTTTAGTAACTATAGACCCCATTTGGTTTGGAACCTATACAGCTTCATTGCCACCGGCAACTTGCATACAAGGTGGAAATACCAATTTACCAACAGGAACTTTTGTTTGTACTCCTCCTTCAACGATCTACGAAAATATTTCAACAAACGGTGCATTTGAAATCATGTATAATGTGGTACCCAATGGTGCTGCTTACGACATTACATATACTCCGTCCGGCTCAAACTATTCAGTAAGTTTTGATGGCAACCCGATCACAACCAATACCATAACTGGTGTAAGCGATGGTTACTACTTGCTGAAAATTATCAATACCAATAGCGGATGCATTGCCTTTGCATTTATCACCGTAGGAAATGCTACACCACCATGTTGTGAGCCCGAAAATCCCATTAATCTGAATATGTTTTCAAACCCCACCTCTATAAATTTCAGTTCGCTGTTCGGGTCCACCATCAATAATAAAGCAATACTGATCGATGGCACCTTCACTGTGGATCAATCCCTTGCCTTTTATAACTGCACTTTTCTAATGCAATGCGATGCTAAATTTATTATTGAACCCGGGCAAACCCTTACACTTAATAACTGTACACTTAAAGCTGCTTGCAACCAAATGTGGGACGGTATATATGCCAGCGACCCTACCTCACAAATTATTATTGAAAACCTATCCATCTTGCAGGATATGGAAAACGGGGTGAAGGTTTCGAATAATGCTAAAATACAGGCAACAGGCTCTACCTACAAGGATAATTACTTTAGTATTCAGATTCAGAATAATACCCTGGCAACTACCTGTATTATTACAAATAATATATTCCGTAAGGAATCTGGCTTGCTCTCCCCTCACAGTACTGATTTTAAACCTGAAACGGGAATTTTCATTGCCGATTGTAACAATATTTCCATTGGAGATATTTCTCAGGTCAATTCCGGTAATACTTTTGTAGATATGTGGAATGGAATTTCTATATGGTCGGGCAAAGGGGTAAACTATACCAATGCAAACATCCAACTATACTATAATTCATTTATCGCCATTTACGGTAGTGTAGATACATGGGATACTTATACGTTTACTACATCAAGGGGTTGGGCTGTATATTCCCGTAATACCAATCCGAATACCAATCTGAAAGTAAAAGTCAAAGGCGATTACAGTTCATCTTCTGTCAATTTCCTGAACTGCGATAAAGGGATACTGCTACGGAATACCAGTGGTGAAATTTTAAACTTAAAGATGAACAATACCAAACTGGGTATTGGATTAACCGAATGCCCCGGCCGTTCGTATAAAATATACAATAACGAAATCCTCAATACCCGAAATGGTATCATTAAATACGGCGACGAAAGCAATAGCGGATTTTATGCCTGTAATAATACCCTTTCCTTATACAACCATCCTATACCCAATTTGGTTACCGGCAGCCCACCGATAGGTATTATCAGTACCTATTCGGGCACGACCAATATTGGCACTTCTGTGATACAAAATAATACCATTGATATTCCCACCCAAACCCAAGCGGTAGGCATTAGTATGACCGGAGGTTCTGCCGATTATATAACCGGCAATACCATACATTTTGGTACCACCGTTGGCGAAACCGATATAACCGTACCTGAACTTTTAGGTATTTACAGCAATAAGTGCGAAACACCGGCCATTATTGGTAATGTGATAGACAATAATTTTGGTGTTACCGGTAATACCAATTATGTACCGGGTAACAATGCGGGTATTTATGTAAATGCTAATATCAACAGTCGCTTACAGTGCAATAGCATTAATTATACCCGTTGGGGAATGTTTGGTGTGGGCGCCAATGGCAGCACCAGCGATTATACGCTTACAGCCAGCAATACCATGCGTTGTTCAAGCGCCGATTTTATGCTGTGGGCTTTAGGGAGTGAAGGATCGTTTGGGCAAGTGGGGAAATTTGATCCGACAGCAAATATTAAATTTGATGCGGACAATAGTTTTTTAGGTCCAACAAATTTAGCAAGGGTGTATAGGGTAACCACTTGCCCTGCTAGTACAAATGATCAGATTGTTACTACACAGGCTAAACTAGATGCTACAGATCCAAATAGTAGTGGTACACCAACAGGAGCAAGTGCTTGTCAAGTTGATATTCAAAATCCTTCCCAACCCTTTACCCAAACCCATAACTGTTCATCTATTACATCGGTATTAGCCAATAATACCGCAACCATAGATTATAACCATGCCATGCTGGTAGCTGAAAATAATATTGAATACGAAGATTTTGATGAAGGAGCCCGTAGGGCCGATGAAGAATTGGTATATGCATGGTTAGATGCTTATGGAAGTATACGGGCAAGTAACCCCATATTGGATACTTTTTATTTGAATCGCTACTCACAAATTGTAGGAACTATTAAGCAACTCGATTTGCAAATAGCCATGCTGAGCGACAGTACCCTGATGACAGATTCGGCCACATGGGCAGGTAGCTTACTATCGGCTATACAAAACAACAACAATTTGGGTACCGGGCAGGTATTTGAAGCCAATGCAAAATGGATAAATGGTTTATACCTGCATGCCTTAGCCGGTGGTATAGATAGTATAGATGCCGAACTGTATGAAGACATTGAAACCCTTGCCAATACCTGCCCTTATTTAGGCGGTAATGCCGTGTACCGGGCCAGAACCTTAATGGGTATGTTAAGACCGGGTGTGCATTACGACGATTTGATAATTTGTAATGGGCAGGGTGTGTATAAAAATGGAATCAGCAAATTACAACAGCAATTGCTTGATATTGCGAATGCTCAACATGAAAAATTACTTGAAGATAAAGGGGTTCTTGTTTATCCGAACCCCACACATGCACAAATTACTATTGAATATTTAATAGAAAGGAATGAACGATTAGACATAGTGATTTATGATTTGGTTGGAAATAAGTTGAAGTCAGAACAATTGAAATTTAATAGCAATAAATCGTCAATAGATTTAAATGGCTTTTCAACTGGAATGTATTTCTATCAGATAAAATCATCCTTGGGAAAAATTTATTCTGGCAAACTAATAATCGAATAAAATGAGGTATAGTATAATTATCCTCATTTTTGCAATTACCCATTGCAAAGCTCAGGAATACAAAAGAAATAATGTTTGGACTCTTGGATTTTCACCGGTAGCAACCTTTAATTTTAGTGCAGTTCCATTTTCATTAGATACATTTAATTTTCCTGCTATAGCGAGTAACGCATGTATATCTGATACAAATGGTGTGTTGCTTTTTTTTACTTCTGGGTTTGCAATATTTAATGGCGAAGGTTTATTGATGGCTAATGGAATAAATACTAATTGCCCGTATGATGAACATGTACTTGCTGACTATTATAGTCATTGGAGTATTTTCGATCAAACCTCCATCATACTCCCTAAAAAAGGAAATACTTATTATGTATTTAGTACCGGCATGAGTGATAGTGTAGCCAATAATTACATAAACCATATTAAAACCGAGTTCGATGTGTTGAATTACAGTATAGTAGATATGGATAGCAATGCCGGTAAAGGCAAGGTAACTATTAAGAATAATATTTTAATGGAGAACCAGCATTATACCAATTGTGCAATGACAGCAGTGCGGCACGGCAATGGTAAAGACTGGTGGTTGGTGAAGGCAGATTGTGAAAATAATCAGTATCAAACTTTTATAGTACAAGAAGATACTATTCTCGGGCCTTACTATCACCCAATAACCGACACAGGAGATTTTTGTACCTTTTTTAGTCAAATTTATTTTAGTGACGATGGCAGCAAATTTGCCAGTTCGATGTATGGAACCATCATAGACACCACAAGCCCGCCATTTTATTACTGGAACAGAGTTGAAACGTATGATTTTGACCGATGCAATGGTGAGTTTACATTCCGTAATTCTTATATAGTACCATACGATACTACAACCTATCCAAATTATGACTATAAAACCGGCATCTGTTTTTCTCCCAATGGAAAGCTCCTGTATATGAGTTGCAGATATTCAATCTATCAGGTTGATATTGAGGATACAAATAGCACCAATACCTTGCTTATTACAGGCCCAGATACTACAGTTGCATTTCCATATTATCGTACCATGGCTTGTGGGCCAGATGGCAAATTATATGTCGGTAACAGTAATGGCATACGCAAATACATGAGTTTTATCGATAGCCCTAATGTAAAAGGCTTGGGTTGCCATTTTGTACCTAATGGTGTTTGGCAACCTTATACCAATTTACTATCGCCACCTAATATGCCAAACTATGGTTTAGGCAAAGCACCGGTAGGGGGTAATTGTTGGCCGGAAAGTGTAAGCGAGAGCGGAGAGCCGAAGAGTGTGTGGGTGCTGTATCCAAACCCGGCGAGTACTAAAATATATTTTCGAGGCGCCGAGCGCAAAAAGAAAAGACTGTACAATGCTTATGGCGTTTTAATATCTGAAACCTGTAAAGAAGAAATAGATATTAAAAACCTGAACCGGGGTTTGTATTTTGTGCAATGCAATAACCTGACTAAGAAAATAGTGATTGAGTGATGGAAACAGAAGTACAGGCCAATATTGAAACCCTTGCCTTTACCTGCCAGTATATTGGGTAACTATAATTGAAGTTTCTGTACAAATTTGGGGTGGTTACGCCTTATTTATACTAAGCAAATAAATACTATAAACTTCTCTTTCTCCGTAAACTGCCGCCAGATGGAATTACATTCCTAATTCCTTCCAGGCCAATATTCCGCCGATCAGGTTTTTGGTATTGCTAAACCCCATTTGCTCCAGTACCATACAGGCCGTTGCACTGCGTGCCCCACTGCGGCAATGCACTATCACTTCATGCTCTTTCCAGTCTTCAATGCCATCAATCTCATGATTCATGATCTTGCCCAGGGGTATCAGCAAGGCACCCATATTCACCTCGGCATATTCGGCCGGTTCGCGTACATCTAAAATATATAAGGTTTCACCGGCTTCTTTGCGCGACTTCAATTCCTGAACACTGATCGTTTGCATTATAATTTGTAGAATTTTTTTGTGATGCAGTTTCCATCTTCGGTACGGAAACGAATAAAATGTATACCGGCCGGTAAATGACTTACATCTACCTGTGTGTTCTGTAAAAGAAGCCTTCCCTCAGATTGGCCCGTCAGCGAAAATACCTCGGCTTCCTTCAACGAAGTTCCGTGTGGTTCAATATACAGGAAGCTACTCACCGGGTTCGGATACAGCTCAATGACCGAAACCATTGTAGTGGGTTCTATCAATATACTGGGTGTAAATGCTTGTCCCACCATGGGCCGCATCATTATACTACCATTCGCTGTGGATGCATTCCAGGTTCCATCTACATTATAATATAAATGTTGCGCATTGCCCTGGGTATTCACATCCAATCCGTAGTAAATACTGTCGCTGCCAAAATTGGCCGGTTGCGTAATACCCATATAATAGGTTCCGGCTTGCAATACCGGCGGAGTAGAAAAAGCATAAGTGGTAAAGCCATTATATCCTGCTTCATACATCACCTGATACAGATCTTCCTGAAGGATAACGGAATCGTTGCTGCTAGCGGTACCCAATGTTTTGTAAAGTACCATCGAAAAATATTTTCCGGCAGCACTCGGAAGTTGTGCCCCAAAATGCACCATGAGTCCGCGTAAGGTATCGCTTTGATTTAAAGTAAATTGCAGGGCTGTTTTGGCCGGAAAGTTAATAGCATTCAGCAGGAAGTACGATTTTTCTGCAGTACCATCATCATAGGCAAAATAATTATCAAATACCTGATCCTGATCGATGGTGTCGTTGTTGCTTTTGTCGCTGCCGTTTACAGGATCAAAAAAATACCGGTTCCGGAACCACACCGTACTGTGCAGGCCCGGTGCCGTATAGGTGGTGGAATATACCGGTAAAGTGAAGCCCAGGTACGACTTTGCCCCAACAGCCGTGGAAGGCAGACTTTGGGTATTGATGGGCGTGCTGCTATACATTTCCTTCGCATCGAGCCGTATGCTTACCGGATAAGGGATGGAATAACCGTTGCGTACTTCCATGGTTAAATCGGCTGCCGTTTCGTTGCTTTGGTTTGCCAAATAATGCCGGTAGGGCATCGATTGATAATTCTTCAACAGGTTACCCGGAGGCAGAGTAAAAGCTACATCATTCAGGGTACTGTCGGCCTGGTTACGACTGGCATCCAGTTTAATATAATCCAGATTCCACACATCATCGTTGGTATTCATCGAAGCCAGATTCACAAAACGAAACTGAAAGGAAGCATGAAGAAACTGCGTATCACTCAGGGGTATCATTACTGCTTTAAAAGCCTGCAGCGGCGTTCCCTTGCTTTGCCACATCCGGATCCACTGATTGGTTTTATTGCGGAAATACAGAAAAAGACTGTCGCCGTTTTCGGGTGCAAATCCTAAACCCTGCGGTTGATAAAAGAAACTGAGGTAAACAGAATCGGCCGGTACAAAAGTGGAAAGATTCAATGGCCGGCAGGTTAAACTATCGGCATAACCCGAATTGAATGGCTGCTCAAAATAAGGTCGTCCATGCGCATTCAATCCGTCGAGTGTGGCCATGCCCCTTGTCATCGGGGTAGCACTCATGGTATTGTTGATATAGGCCCCGGAATCCTGCCAGAGGGTGGCATCGGGATAGGGTCCCGGATACGAAAAGTCGTCGATGAATGGTAATACCAGCCGATGCTTTGGCGAATGATACTGTATAGCTTCTGTTGTATACGCCCTGTTGACCTGAAGGGGTACCACATGTTCCTGTGCCCATAAAAAAGCGGGAAGGAAAAACAGAAAGGATAAGGATAGGATTGATCTCACGTTTTAATTGTAGTCGCTGTTAAATGGTTCCGGTTTTTTTTCGGCGGGTTTGGGTTTATCGGCCTTGGGTGTTTTATTAACGGGTCCCGAAGGGGTATTGGTATTCACCGTGTTATTCTTTTTTGGAGGAACTGTTTTCGATTCGGTTTTATTCGTGCTTCCGCTGGCTGTTTTAGCCGGTGAGGTTTGATGCATGAAGGTCCCCGGAATCATTTTTGGTTTTTTTATGGTGTCGGTCTTCTCTTTAGACGGGGCGGGTGCCGGACGGGGAGGTGAAGGAGCTACCGGAACACCGGACTCTGCACTATCGCTTCCATCGCCGGTTAATTTTTTAGATCCCGGCTGATTCATCTGTAATAATTCGGCCGAAGGATTTTGCTGAATACGAATATCTATCATATCGCCCTGCGGTATGCTATTCCGAAAATCCAGTTCGTTGTATGCTTCCGGTTGCTGCATATAAACAATCGCCGAGTTACTGTCGGTAATACTTCCTTCCCAGAGTGGATTGGGCGACAATTGCAGTGAATCGAGTATGGTACGAACTTCATCCCAACGCAAACCTACCAGATTAGGCACGTCCACTTCACCCGACAATCCTTCACCCACTACTAAATCTATTTTGGTTCCGAAAGGCACCAGCGTACCGGGTAATAACGGTTTTCCGTTCAGCCATTGCTCCAGTACGGCACCGGCAGCCACATCGGGCCGGTAACTGGTATCGCCCATTTCGAGGTAATAACTTTTTAAAGTCAGCAAAGCATTGCGAAACGACATATTCACCAGATTCGGCATTTCGATGGAAGGAGGCGTTTTACGGTTAATGGTTAAGAACACAGTACGGCCATACTTTACCGACATACCCGACTCGGGTTCCTGAAACAATACTTCGAGAGGCTTCTTACCGGCTTTATAGGTTGAATCGATTTCAACCCGGAAACCCATATCCTCGAGACGGTCGATGGCCTTTTGCATGGGTTGTCCCATTAATACCGGCACCGTAATTTGCCGCCCATGATTGGTAAGCCAGTTCAGGGAACTAAAAAAAAGAAACAGGAGTACCAGGCTGATACCCAGCATCAGAAGCAGATTAAACAATATGGACCGCTGGAACACGAATAATTTTTCTGGCGGGTAAAAATAAGTTATTTGCCTGTTCGCCGGGGGTTTTTGAAAATTTTAAGACCCTGCCTTCAACAGGCATTCTTCCAGTATGCGTCCGTAAAAGGTTTTTAAATCCATACCCGAAGCCCTGACTTGTTGTGGCACAATACTGTTTTCACTTTGTCCGGGTATGGTATTAATTTCAAGAAAATACAGTTTCCCACTGTCTTCTTCCAGTATAAAATCGATACGGCAAATACCTTTCGCATTCAGTACCTCATAAATCTGTATGGCGGTGCTGGCAATACGTTCGGCTATCGGGGTTTCTATTTCGGCCGGTGTTACTTCGCGACTGACC
>CAYWKR010000018.1:0-12283 GCA_964458785.1 uncultured Bifidobacterium sp.
CCTGCCATTGATTCAGGTTGCTGGTTGTACCCAATAAAAAGGGACCATAACTGGTAGTGGTGCCGGTCATGGTAACGGTACCACTTGCAGCTGATCCACTGGTGGCACTATTTCCTAAATCGTCCCACAGTGAACCATCCCAACGGGCAACGGTTAAGGTAGGCAGATTTGTTATCCCTGCATTCACACAAGGATTTCCCCAACCTAATTTAATACTTAACGCATTGCTGCCCGAAATACGGTTGAGTGTCCAGTAATGATAAGGTACCAATTGTAGAATGGTAGGATCTTTTGATGCTCTGTTATATCCATCGAGATTAGCGTCGTTAAGAATAATAGTAGCTGCCACTGAATCGGTGGTATTGGAAGGGGCTGAGATGCCAATCGTGTTTAATCCTATACCATTCCCCAGCGGGAAGGTGAAAATATCGTTTCCGATTTTCATAACCTGTCCGATCACATGACTATTATCGGAAGCCGTGAGGTGGGTAGCATTATCACGGAATATGAGTGGATTCACGGCACTGGTATACACATAACCATTCACGAAAGCGGTATTGGTAATAATGCTGACAGGTTCAGCCAGGGTAAGTTTTCCGGCACCGGTTTTATCTACAATAAGGTTTTCTATTGTTATCAGTGCACTACCCAACTGATCGATTACAGAAGGTGTATTGGAGAAAAATCTGATTTTAGCAAGGTTCAATGGCGTTGACGACTGTATGGTCAGGTCGCCGGCAATAGAAGTACTGTCGGAACTTTCTATATTTATTTGTCCGCCGTTACGGATATAGGTAACATTTCCATAATACGTATTTCCTGAATTGGCCACATTACTTTCATAATACTGATTCGTTCCATTTATCGTGATCTGCGTATTGCCATAAATGGTATTGTATCGCGACGAAGAATTATATCCTCCGGTATAACTGGCAGCATCCGACAGATTTACATTCCCTGTAATCTGATTGGAATAAAATGTGGCATAATCGCCACCTCCGTATCCATTAATATTGAAGCTGTTCACAATAAGTGTATCCTTCTGAATATCGGGAGCCTTACAACCCGTTACAGTAACGGTTCCACCTCCGGTCTGGTTCTGGATATAATACATATAAAACAGATCAGCAGTACTTTGCGTTGAATTAATCTGAATGGTTCCGGTAATGGTAGTCTTCAGCGTAGTACGTCCCATATACATAGCCCCACCTGCTGTATTCGTACAATTCAGATTTCCATTCAAATCGGTTCCGCTGTAAAACATACGGGTATAACCGGCTACAGTTCGGTTTAAAGTGAGATTGCCGTTAAATATCGATTTGGCATCTTCACTGATATAAACAGAGCCCGGACCATTGATATTGAAGAGGGTGTTACCGGTAATGATATCACCGTTTCCGGTACCATCGGCTTCCACAAAAGTATTATTACCGGTCAGTGTAATGGTTACATTCCCAATTATAACATTCTTGCGCATGTAACTCACATACCCGTTTGAGTAGGTGGGTCCATTATCACTCAGATTGACATTTCCGGTAATATGATTATTAAGGAGATATGCATATCCGTTTCCGCCATATCCGGTGATCGAAAAATTGGTTACCATAATAGTATCCTTCTGAATATCAGGTGCTTTACAACCATTCACACTAATCGTACCTCCCCCCGTTGAATTTTGTATATAATACATATCAAATTCATTGCCTGTGTTTTGAGTTGAATTGATATTGATCGTGCCATTAATGATGGTTTTTAGCGTAGTGCGACCCAGAATGCTATTTCCTCCTGCCGAATTTGTATAGGTATAATTACCAGTGATATCGGCTCCGTTATAAAACATTTGGGTCACTCCGGCTACCGTTCGGTTCACTGTCAAATGACCATTGAAGATAGAATGCGCATCGTGACTGATATATACACCCCCCGAATTATTGATCGTAAATAGTGTATTTCCATTGAAGGTATTTTTATTCCCGGTTCCATCAGCTTCAACAAATGTATTGGCACCATTGATGGTAAAACTGGAATTCCCGGTAAAGGTATTGTTGCGTATATAAGTCACATACCCATTATTATAGGCCGGTAAATCGGAAGTGGATATATTTCCTGTAATGAAATTATTGATGAGGTACCCGTAAGCGTTTCCGGCATATCCGCTTAAACTAAGTGAGGTCAGTTTTAAGGTATCTTTGGTCAGATAAAATGCTTTGGATCCATTCACGGAAATACTCCCTCCATTGAGCAAATTCTCCATCCAGAATATCTCAAATTCATCGCTGGTAGTTTGAACAACCGACATGTTCACCATACCATTAATCATGGTTTTTGCCGCAGTATTTCCAAATTGCGTTACCCCGCTTACTGAGGTTTTGGTATACGAAAGGTTTCCGGTAATATTGGCTCCCTGTGCAAAAGCCCGGGTATTTCCGGATGCGGGTCGCAAAATGGTCAGGTTTCCATTAAAGGTGGATTTGGCATCATGCGAAATATAGATCGTTCCAGGTCCGCCACCAATAAACGTGGTATTTCCATTAAAGGTATTGGCACCAGATGCCGATACGGATTCTTGCATATAATTCGCTCCATAATTTCCGAATGCGGAATGACCATTGATCACATTGGAATGAATCTGGGTATTATGCCCGCCGTTATAAAATGAATCCGTAGACAGAGTGAGGTTTCCGGTCAGCTGATTATACTGGAAGTACGCATACGCATTGCCACCATATTGAGTAATATTCAAGGAGTCGACGATCAGGCTATCCATTTGAATATTACACCCCATGGTATTGGTAATATTCATTTTACCTCCTGCAGTAAAATTCTTTATCCGATACAATTCGAAACTTTGTTTTGCTGTATAATTTACATTCATAAACACCTTTCCCTGTACCTGCGTTAGAATAGATGTATTACCGATCTGACTGGCTCCTGATGCTGAATGATTAAAGGTAAAATTCCCCGTAATCGTCGCTCCTGCCGGAAACAAACTGGAACTACCGGTTTGTGTTCTGTTGATCGTAAGATTACCATTATACATAGATGAGGCAGCGTAAGAAAAAAACACGGCACTGCCTCCATTGATGGTAAATGATGTAGTTCCGTTATAGGTATTGCCACTGCCGGCAACCCCACATTCATAGAAGCTGTTGAGACCGCTAATGGTAAATGAGGTGTTTCCGGTGATAGCATTATTGTTTATCGTGGTTGTATGTCCGCCTGAATACGAGGCATCATCAGAAATGGTAACATTCCCCAAGATACTGTTCGAATACAAATAGGTATAGGCACTACCGCGGTATCCGGTTATAGAAAGGGAATTCACTTTGAGGGTATCATTCTTCACTTCAAATGCCAGCGGATTTAATACATTGATACTGCCTCCATTGGTCAGATTTTTCATCCGGTACATCCAGAACGTATATGGAGAGGGATCATTTACACTCATATTCATGGTACCGTTAATGGTGGATGTGGTAGTCATGTTACCAATCTGACTGGCGCCACCCGCATTATTGGTATAGGTAAAATTTCCATTTACTTGTCCCCCACTTGAAAACAATAGCGTTGAACCAGCCGTGGTTCGGTCTACTAAAAAATTTCCGGTAACCACCGATGCCGAGGTGACACTGAACTGAGCCGACATATTTCCATTAATATTCGCTGTATAATTCCCATTGAATACATTATTTATGGCACTACCCCCTTCGTAAAACGTATTGGTACCCGTGAGATTCATTGTGACATGATCATTGAACGTGCTAGCTTTAATGATTAAATCGTGACCTGTATTTCCGGTATTGATCGTAAACATAATATCGGTGGATGCACTGCTGTTATTAATGGTGGCTCCATCTAATCTGGAATAAAATCCCTGCGACGTAAATGAAAAGGTAAAGCCATTTACATCGAGTGTGGCATTGGTCATATTCAGTCCATTAATACTCACATTCGAAAATAATTTCGGACTGAATGGGGTGCCTCCGGGAATGGTGACATTGGATCCCGGACCGGGTACGCCACCGGTCCAGTTAGCAGGAAGATTCCAGTCGTTACTGGTACTTCCGTTCCATGTTTGTGCTTGCAGTGAAGCAGAAGTAAATACGAGCAAGATCAAAATAAGAGTAGAACGTGTTTTCATAACAAATCGTTTATTGTTTTACGTCTTCATCCGGGCAGGTGGGATGAAATTCGGAGGTAAAGGTGGAAGGAAGTACCTGACGGTTCAATACTTAATTTGTAGTATCCTAATTTTCCTTTATTATTTCATTATTTTAGAAGCAGTGTTTCGATCGAAAAATAATACCACACTTATCCTTTGTCTGCTACTTAGCTTCAGTCAATGCATTTTATATGGCCAAACACCTATCATTGATAGTTTGCGATCCTTGTTTTATAGCAACATTCACGCAGATGAAAGGAAAAGTTATTTAATGCTATTGGGAGAGCAGAATCATTCTTTGCCGGCCGATAGTATATTTCATTATGTAAGCATTGGGCTTCAGGATGCTGAACCCGGCTCGGTGGATGATTACCGGTTCAGGGGATTTGGCGTTTATGGTCTGCTGAAATCCGGGAACAATGCAAAGGCCCTTAAAACCATTGATAGTTTAATCCGCAGTCTTCCCGGCCGGACATCCTATCAGCAGGTTTTTATTGATCTATCTTATATCCAGTCGGTGGCTTTAGTCCGCAATCAACATTTTAAAGATGCCATCGATCATACCCTGCGCTGGCTGGTGAAGGCCGATGCTTCGCATGATACGCATTCAGTCATTCGGGCTCATGCACTGATAGGCTGGGCCAATATGGAACTGGAAAATGAGGAAGAAGCCATTCACTGGATGCAGAAAGGATTACAACTTTCTTCCAATCCATTTATTTTAGGGAAAGCGGCAGCTCTATTCAACAATCTGGCTTCCTGTTATAATAACCGGCATCAGAACGATTCGGCCCTTCGGTACATCGAGAAAGGATTGTATTACAGCCGGCTTTCTCAAAATCTGGCCAATGAAGCCAATGCTTTGAATATCCGGGCTGATCTTTATTCGCGACTCCATCGGAATAATGAGGCGGAAGCTGATCTGGAACAAGCTTTACAGATCCGAAAGCGGGTTGGCGATATTCAGTACATCATTGCCGATATGGCACAATTCTCTCATTTCTATGCTTCGGTTCATAAGCCGGAAAAAGGCATTGCCATTGCGTTGAAAGGAATCGAATTGGCTAAGGCTGCCGGAGATGATTCGAAACTGATTTATCTCTATAAAGGACTGGCTAAAAATTACCGCGATGCTAAACAATACGAACAGTTTGCGGGCAGTTTACTGGAAATACTTCGTTTAAAAGATTCACTGTATACCGAAAATTCAGGGAATGCCATCGCTGAACTCACTACGCAATACGAATTACAGAAAAAAGAGAATATTATCATTCAGCAAGAGAATGCCTTGATCCGAAACCGCTATTTCACCCTGGGGGTGGCATTACTTTTCATTTTGTTTTCCATTATCGCGTGGCTCATTTATCGTAATTACCGCCATGTACAACAATTAAAATTGGAGCAGGCTTTAGCGGAAGAAAAATTACAATCAGTAAAAGCCATACAGCAAGCTGAGGAGAAAGAACGAAAACGAATTGCTGCCGATTTACATGATAATCTGGGAAGCTACGCTGCGGCCATTACATCTAATGTACGCTCACTTCATGATGTAGCCGAAACGGAACATGATACCGCATTAAATCAGTTGGAAGAAAATGCACAGGGCATTGTGAACCAACTGAGTGATACCATTTGGGTGTTAAAAAATGAATCGCTGAAAGTTACCAGTCTGGCCGATCGGTTCAAACGTTGGATACAGCGCATGATTCAAAACTATCCGCATATCAGTTATCATTATTCCGAAGATATTGAGAACGATATCACGCTGACACCTACCCGGGTTCTGAATATTTTTCTGATCCTGAAAGAATGTATAAACAATGCATTTAAACATAGTGGCTGCAGCGAAATACGGATGCATATTCAGAGTCGGTTAGGGATTGAAATTCGCATCTGTGACAATGGGGTGGGTATCCAAAAGAATACAGTATCGGACGGCCAGGGTATTGAAAATATCCGAAGCCGTGCCAGGGAATGTGACATGGACGTTCGTTGGGAATCAGGCCCTGATGGGGGAACCTGCATTACCCTCAGTGATACTACTACAAACTAAGTAGTGTTCAGATTCAGAACCATGAATACATTTGGACCGTGAATGAAAACAAACCCATACGCATAGGTGTTGTAGACGACAATCCGGTGAACCGAAACAGCTTTTTACAAAAGATGGCTTCCTATTCCGATGTGTCGGTGAACATGGTTTGCAGTGGGGGCCATGCCTTTCTGGAGGAAATCAAAGGCTTACCACTTCAGGCCTTACCCTCGGTGATATTTATGGATATAGAAATGCCTGGACTGAATGGAATCGAAACCATCCGGATGGCGAAGGCACTTCACGATGAAATGCACTTTATTGTGCTCACCGTATTCGAAGACGATGACAATATCTTTCAGGCCATTCAGGCCGGGGCTGCCGGTTATTTATTAAAGCATGAAGGGGCCGATCATATTCATTCGGCCATACAAGAAATACTGGAATATGGGGGTGCGCCCATGAGTCCGGCTGTGGCACGAAAAACCCTGAAATTACTCGGGCAACAACGGGCTTTAGAAGAAAGTAATAAGAATAATGTATTGACTTCACTCTTGTCGGAACGGGAGCGGGAGGTATTAGTGCATATGGTGAATGGCTACGATGCCAAACGAATTGCCGAATTGGTGGGCATTAGTACCTTAACCGTCCGCAAGCATATTTCGAATATTTATACCAAACTGCATGTGAATTCGAGGGCGCAGGTGATTACTATGGCGCATAAGAACAATTGGTTATCGTAAATCCGAGGGGGGTACACGTTCATTCCAACCTGCTTCGTTCATAAAAAAGATTTTTTTGGAGGACATGAGGGCAATCGGTTGACCTGCCAAATCCTGATTGTAGTCAAATTTCCCGAGTTATACAATAATCTGCTCCGTTATACAAAAGTGCTTGGAAAGGCGGTATACGGCATTTTACATTTGAATAGAAGAAGGAATAGAAGTGCGCAGCTATCGAGTCTTCACCGGGAACCCGAAAACGGTTGATAAGAGTAGGGACCAAATCAATTCTTAAAAGGTACGACTTACCGTCTTAAGTCACTATGAAAATGAAAAAGTTAATGTTTATGCTCGCGATGTTGATGGGTTTTGTTGAAATGCAAGCAGGGCCAAAGATTACTATCACAGCCACATTTGAAGTCGGAAGGCCAAAATTTGATTGTCAAAAAGGCATATGGTTTTGTCATGTTACCATTAAAGGAGGGCCAAGTGCAATCAGATCCGTTGATGCCAATTTAACAGATAATGGAGATGGTACCGTTTCAGTTGAACTTTTGGGAAAATTACCTGAAACAGGAACATCATTTTTTGGCACTGATGATGAAGCATTGGTCTTCCCAAGTGAAATAGCCCGAATGTTTGGCTATAATTCACTTGAGTTCATCCCTGGGACCTACCGCATTGAAGCTTCATCCAAAGGAAACTTCGGAACACTGAGAATTAGAATTCGTACAACCTAATAAATAATATTTTCCATCTAATTCCGAACATCATGAAAATCCCAATGATTATTCTTATAGCGGTGTTTGTAAACTTTGAATTCATAGCAAAGGCACAAATACATTTTAAGCCTGTTAAAGTTCATAATAAATGCTCTATGCCTTTAAATTTTAATCGGCAACAAGACAGTCAATACCACATATACCGATTAGATACCAATCAGTTCAAAGCAATACTAGAACAGTATCCTAATTTGGTAGTCCACTTTTGGAAACCCTGGTGCCACGGAGCAGTCTACTCACTTGGAAATTTTCTGATGTATTATGATCGGTTCAATTTTTGGAAAATACCACAGATTCTGATCAGTGATTCCAGAATTGATTCACTCTATTTTAAACTGGATACTATAGAAAACTGGATTGGTATTGGTACGCATCATATCAACCAATATAATCTACAGTTCAATTCATACATTATGAGTTCTGAACTGGATATTGTGGATTATGAGAATATTATATTCCGATTTACAAATCATAAAAAATCGAAAAAAGGATCTACCTATTATATTCATCGTGGGAAGTTTATGTTCAGAAACTTTCCTTTTCGCTTCTATAAAAAATATGGTGAAAAAATCCTGGAATTGAATAAAAAAGATAAAGCCAAGTCTTGATGTCTAAAAATGAAGAAAGCTGCCTGGAAACGGGCAGCTTTTTCTATTCTGGCTGGTACTAGTTGTGTTATATTGTTTCGGGTTCAGCCTGGTTTTCACAGGCTTATGGAAACCTACACTCCATACCATTATTCTATTAAAAATATCTGACGTGAACCACTTTCAATTAATTCGGTATAGCCTTTCATGATGTCCTTTAATTCCGGACTTGCCGTGGATTGCCGCAAACCACCAATGAAATCACCAATATGCTCCACTTCCAGTTCCATCACTACGGTCCAGTAATTACCTGTAATATCGGTCATCACCCGGTAGTTCTTTCCTCCTTCTGTTTTTTCAAAATGCGGTACCGCCGCCTTGAACATCTTCACTAATTCCTTCGCTTTGCCCGGTTTGGTTTGGAAACATTCCCTGATGAGATACATAATCTGAAGTTTTAGATTTTAAAGATACATGTTTGTCTAACGATATAAAACACCAGCCCACCTCATTCGGTTTAACCTAATATATCATGTGTATTTTGCAATGGGATGAATTCTGGAATGCTGAAGTCTTTTTGTCTATCTTTTCCAAAATCCATTATTATTTCACGAATCCACTCCTACAGGTTTACTCTTTCAGGATTTTCCGAACGAGAGTATGCTGTTGATCTGTTACCTGTATGGTATATAAACCCCGGGTCCAACTCCGGATATCAATCGCTTCCAATTCATTTAAACTTGCGGTTGATTTTTCATACACTTTTCTGCCATGTATATCCGTGATCATGATATGGTAACTATTTTTTGAATTAAATTGAATAAACAAGGTGGCATTGGCAGGGTTGGGATAAACAGAAATTGGATCTTCCTTGCTATAATGGTAAGTAGAAGTAACTAAATGATAGACTGCTGTAGTGTTACTACATCCATTCGAATCAGTTACCTTAACGGAATAATAGCCATTTCCGATTGGATAATAGATTGAATCGGTTGCACCAAAAATATTAATTGAATTGTATATCCACTGATATTGATTATAAAATGACTGCGTTTGAAAATATGTTCCATTCCACACGATTATTGGTGTAGGATTAGGATTAATTGTAAGACTAAGGTTGGTTGTTGAATCACATCCGGTAGAACCTGTACATACGTCCGTATAAATTCCATTTACATATAATGTCTGACCATTCCAGCTAAACGGAACCTGGTCTGCACAAATGTCAAAGGAGATGTTTGCAATGTTATTAGGCAATACTGTTAATGTAAGATTGGCTGTTGAATCGCAACCATTCGATCCGGTGCTTGGGTATGAATAAATTCCTGAAGCCGTCAGATTCTGTCCATTCCAACTATAAGGCAATTGGTTCGCACAAAGTACCAGTGAAGTATTCGAAACTGCATTAGGTAAAATACTTAGTGTAAGATTAGCTGTTGAATCGCAACCATTCACTCCGTTGCTTGTGTATGAATAATTTCCTGCTGCCGTCAGATTCTGTCCATTCCAACTATAAGGCAATTGGTTCGTACAAAGTACCAGTGAGGAATTAGAAACAGAATTAGGTAAAATACTTAGTGTAAGATTAGCTGTTGAATCGCAACCATTCACCCCGTTGCTTGTGTATGAATAAATTCCTGAAGCCGTCAGATTCTGTCCATTCCAACTATAAGGCAATTGGTTCGCACAAAGTACCAGTGAAGTATTCGAAACTGCATTAGGTAAAATACTTAGTGTAAGATTAGCTGTTGAATCGCAACCATTCACTCCGTTGCTTGTGTATGAATAATTTCCTGCTGCCGTCAGATTCTGTCCATTCCAACTATAAGGCAATTGGTTCGTACAAAGTACCAGTGAGGAATTAGAAACAGAATTAGGTAAAATACTTAGTGTAAGATTAGCTGTTGAATCGCAACCATTCACCCCGTTGCTTGTGTATGAATAATTTCCTGAAGCCGTTAGATTCTGTCCATTCCAACTATAAGGCAATTGGTTCGCACAAAGTACCAGTGAGGAATTAGAAACAGAATTAGGTAAAATACTCAGTGTAAGATGGGCGGTTGAATCGCAACCATTAGCTCCGCTGCTTGTGTATGAATAATTTCCTGAAGCCGTTAGATTCTGTCCATTCCAACTATAAGGCAATTGGTTATTGCAGATCGAAAGAGTAGATGTTGTGGAGGATGTGGTATAAGGAATAATATTCAAGGTTAGTGTGGCCGTTGAATCACATCCATTGGAACCAGTTGTTTGATAGATGAAATTTCCTGAGCTAGTCAGACTTTGGCCATTCCAGGAATAAGGGGTTTGGTTCATACAAAGCGATAACGTTGTATTGGAAACAGTATTGGGTAAAACATCCAGTATTAGATTAGCTGTTGAATCGCAACCATTAGAACCAAGGGTTGTGTATACATAATTTCCTGAAGCCGTAAAATTTAAGCCATTCCATAAATAAGGCAATTGATTGGCACAAATGGAGAAATTCTGCGAGCTACTCAGGAGTGGTAAGGTGCTGACATGATTAATAATTAAACTATCACATCCTGTAGAAGAGAGAAACAGATTATTTTTATTGGTATCATGATTCAACACCATATTTGAACCATCTGCAAAGCTAAAATTTGTCCCTGCACAAATGGTGTCAAATAAATCGGCCTGATAGGTAGTAACATGTAATTTGGTAAAAACCAAACTATCTAATCCTGTAATTGGGTGTAGAAAAGTACTGATATAGTTAGTGTCGTGAAGGATATTATTCATTGTAAACCCATCCACGAAAGTGTAAGTGCTGTTGCAGTTGATAGTATCATAAATGGCTGAAGCATATTTGGGTAACTGTGTATATTGTGTAAAGTAATAATAAAACTGTGGGCCTGTTGGGATGGTCCATGTGCCTCCTGAACCTTCTATCCATCCGTACAAATAAAACCCATTAAGATATTTTTTTCTGAAGGGTATATAGGTATAAGGAGGAGATGGACCACTACCAAAACATCCCAATGAGTAGATATCCCTATATAAATTATATGTTCCAAATCCCCATAAACCTCCATAAGCACCAGGAAAGCTCAAAAACAATGAGTCAATGGGACTTATCATATTTAGGTACAAACAACAGTTAGTTGCACAATCACAACTATATGGATTACCACTTCTGAACTCAATACTTGTGTCAATACTATTCAAAAAGATATTAAACCAATGCTTCAATCCTATTGTACCTAGTTGGCACCATGTAGTAGCATATGAATAGGCATCGGGTATTGTATCGCCATCAAAATTCAAATATATATCAGGTGTAACACCATTGCAATCACCACCTATACCTGAATTAAGTGTAACAAGCTGTGCATAATTGGGTACTATACCGGTGTAAACCGTTTGCGCTTTGCTGGGCAAAACGGTACTGAAAAGCCAGAAGATGATTACCGGAATTTGCCCCTTCAAAGCCATACGCTTGGATGCCTGGGTTAACGAATATTAGTAGTACCCTTATGTTCAACAACAAATACAGCAATCCATAGCCACAAAAAGTTGAACGTAATCAAAACG
Source organism: uncultured Bifidobacterium sp. (assembly GCA_964458785.1). Classification (GTDB taxonomy): domain Bacteria; phylum Bacteroidota; class Bacteroidia; order Chitinophagales; family Chitinophagaceae; genus OLB11. Next base: position 11,841 of record CAYWKR010000018.1, read on the forward strand.
AATATACTCTTTATATTCAATGGCAGGAAATACTTGGTTCCATTTATTTTGGATAAAGCCCAGTAAATACAGTATCGCTGGAATCATATACTTGATCTTTTTAATTCTATAGGATCAATCCGCTTATTGTCCAGCATTAACTATTAACCCTGCTTCCGAAAGGATTAACTATACGCTACCCGTTTTTTTTCTTTCTGAACACCGCTGGGGTTCATTATTACCATTCGTCTCGCCATTACTGACATCTGCTTATCCCGTTCGTTCGGGATTTGAATCACTTGGTGATTCCGCTGGGACTTCCCGAAGCATCGGGATCTTACTTCTCGTCCCGCTTATTGGCTAACGCCAATAAGAAATCCCGGCTAAAGACCGGGATTTGAATCACTATGTGATTCCGCTGGGACTTCCCGAAGCATCGGGATCTTACTTCTCGTCCCGCTTAT
>CAYWKR010000019.1:0-12225 GCA_964458785.1 uncultured Bifidobacterium sp.
CAATACAGCATAATGACGGTCTTCTTCTGTTTTGAACCATAATACATCGGCCATACGGTAAGCCAGTTTTTCGTATAAGGCCAGGCCCCGCCACCACCATTTGCCAATACTTTTAAATCGTTCGGCTTCTATATTATGCGAGTGCACAATAATCCGGTAGGGTAAAAACAATTTACAAAGCACAATCAGCCAGGCATAATAGGGATGTTCGAACAGGAGGTGGGTGCGATTACTTTGCGCGGCAAGGGCCTTCAAACGAAAAAAAAGCAAGGGCCAGAAATAGCGCCAGGGTTTAAAGGGGATGGCAGGCAGTACTTCATACGATTCGGATGGCTGATTATTGCTGGTCGTCAGGCATTTCAGATGCACCCGGCCGGATAGGTATTTATAAAAGAGGGCAATTCCTTTTTGTCCACCCATCAGCGCAGGAAATATTTTATACGGAACCACAGCCAGAATACGAAAAGCAGAAAGGGGTTGCATGGCGCTAAAGATAAGAAAGTATTCTGCGTGGTATACCGCGTGCAGCCCATGGGAATGATATACCTTGCCGTTTACTATGGCTGTAATTTTATTGACCGGTGCCACAGGACTTATTGGACAGGCATTGACCGAACTGCTTTTGCAGCAAAACCACGAAGTGTATATTTTAAGTACCCGCAAGAAGAAATCCTTTACCGGGAAAAAGCACGTGCAGTATGTATTTTGGGATACGCAAACGAAACAGATCGATCCGTCGTTTCAACTTTCCTGCGATACGCTGATTAATCTGGCAGGAGCCGGGATAGCCGATAAGCGGTGGACCCCAGGCCGTAAAGCAGAATTACGAAGTTCCCGTTTGAATGCCTTGCATACACTTCAACTGGCATTATCAACAGGACAGCTCAGCACCCGTCATTTAATTTCGGCTTCAGCCATTGGATATTATGCTACCGGCGATGAATTGCATACCGAAGAAGACGGTCCGGGAAAGGGGTTTCTTTCGCAAGTATGCAGCGATTGGGAAGCGGCGGCCATACAATGTGCTGCCGGAAATTGTAAACTCAGTATGGTGCGTATTGGAATTGTATTTTCAAATCAGGGGGGGGCACTCGGGGAATTAAAACGTTCCTTGCTGTGGAAGGTAGCCGCCCTTCCGGGAAACGGCGAACAGTATATGCCCTGGATTCATATACAGGATTTATGCCGGCTGTTTTTATTCCTGCATCAAAATCAGTTGGAAGGAGTTTGGAATGGTGTGGCACCAGAAAGGATTACCCTTGGAAAAGTGATGCAATTACTTTCATTATATTACCGAAAAGCATGGATATGGATGAAGATTCCACCCCGGATTATGTATTGGATGTTGGGAGAAATGGCTGGTGCGTTGCTGGAATCACAACAAATCTCCGCACAGAAAACCATAAATGCCGGATTTGAATTCCGTTTCCCTGAGGCTGCAAAGGCTATAGAACAATTATGTTCCCAGCCGGACCATTAAGCGATCAGTGAACAATTTTTTCTTCGAGAGCCAGCGCTTCCAGACCGTTTTTCACACGGTAATCGTTAATAGCAGCTTTAATCGCATCTTCGGCTAATACCGAACAGTGAATTTTAACCGGTGGCAGATTCAACTCTTCCACGATGTCCATATTGTCGATACTCACGGCCTCATCAATACTCTTACCTTTCAGCCATTCGGTGGCCACACTGGAAGATGCAATCGCCGAGCCACAACCAAATGTTTTGAACTTGGCATCGCGGATAATACCGGTGGCTTCATCTACTTCGATCTGGAGACGCATCACGTCGCCACATTCGGGAGCACCCACTAATCCGGTACCCACATTGTTTTTCGATTTGTCGAGTGTACCCACATTTTTTGGATTATTATAATGTTCGAGTACTTTTTCAGAATAAGCCATGATTCGTTTTTTTGCAGGCTTCAAAGATAACCGCCATTCGGAAAGCAGGCAAAAATGATTCCGTTCTGCTTCATTGCTTCTTTCTATAGACCCTAAGCCCCTGGCTGTTGGGCGTTCGTTAAATCTTCTCTAAACCCTTTTGCTTCTTTGGCCCCGAAATTACATTTGCCGGCGTGTTACGATTCCAGCATCCGCAATACTTCTGGCTCTTGCTGCCTGGTGTGGTATTGGCTGCCTTGTATTGGTTGCAATGGCGACACCGCAGGCGTATCATGCGTCAATTAGGTACCGAAGATCGCATTCAAAAACTCATGCCGGGATTTTCAGCTACCCGTTTTCACTGGAAGGCAGCACTGTTTCTATTGGCGTTTATCATTGGGGTGATTGGAATAGCCAATCTGCAATCGGGCGCCCGCACCGAAAAGGTAGAGCGGAAAGGAATCGATGTGATGATTGCGCTGGATGTAAGCAAAAGCATGCTGGCCACCGATATGAGTCCGAACCGGCTTGAACGCGCCAGGCAGTTGATAGCCCGTTTAATTGAAAAATTGTCGAACGACCGGATTGGGTTGGTTTTATTTGCCGGAAGGGCTTATGTATCGGTACCATTAACCATCGATGCCAGTGCCCTGAAAATGAATCTTGAAACAGCATCTCCGGCGCTGGTTCCTACACAGGGAACCGTATTGGGCGAGGCGTTGCGTATGGCACGTGAATCGTTCAACAGCAAGGAAACCAAGTATAAGAGTATCATACTACTGAGTGATGGGGAAGATCATGATGAATCAGCCATGGATGAAGTGAAGCAGGCGGTGTCGGAAGGAATAATGATTAATACGGTAGGAATTGGTTCGCCGGAAGGGTCCTATATTACTGACCCGGAAACCGGGGAACGAAAAACCGATGAAGAGGGAAATGAGGTGATTTCTAAACTGAACGAAAAAGAATTACAGGATATCGCATCGGCCGGACAGGGCGTTTATGTTCGGATGACCAATCCTGATATAACCGCATCGACCCTGGAGAAGCAGGTAAATTCGACCGAGCAAAAGAATTTCGGCGATGCCCTGTTTGCCGATTATAACTCGTACTTCCAGTATTTTCTGGCTATCAGTTTCGTATTATTACTCATCGAGTTTATACTTCCGGAACGAAAAAAAATTCAAGTGGCATGAGAAAATACTTCTTTTTTCTGATGATGCTTTTTTCCGGGTCTCTGCTGGCGCAGAACAATGATGCCGATATGTATCAGGGAAATAAGCTATATGCCAAAGGTCAGTATGCCGAGGCGGCCAAGGCTTATCAACAGGCCCTGAAAACGAAAAAAAACCGCGAAGCACAATATAATCTGGGTAATGCCCTGTATCAGCAGCAGCGATTCGAGCAGGCCGCTAAGCAGTATCAGGAAACCGAACGAAATGTAGCAGATACCCGCTTGAAATCGGCCGCCAATCATAATACCGGGAACACCTTTCTGGAACAAAAGAAATGGGATGAAGCCATTCAGTATTATAAGCAGGCGCTTCGTCAGAATCCCAAATCGCCTTCAACAAAATACAATCTGGCGTACGCACAGGCCATGAAGAAAAGTCAGGACCAACAGAAAAAGAACGATAAAAAAGATCAGAAGCAGGATCAGCAAAAACAAGATCAACAAAAGCAGGATCAGCAGAAACAGGATCAGGATAAGAAAGATCAGTCGCCCAAACCCGGAAACGATAAGAAAGAAGAACAGGAAAAGAAACCCGAGCCCATGCCTTCAAAGCTTAGTAAGGAACAAGCGGCACAAATTCTGAATGCACTGAATCAGGAAGAAAAGAAATTACGCGGACGCAAGGAAAAAGGAAGCGGGCAACCCGTGAAGCTGGAAAAAGACTGGTAGTATTTACCGGCCTCCGTTTCTTTTCATAATCAATACATAATCGGGCTTTAGTTCGCGGTAGCCGTAATCGAAGCAAAAAAATTCCGGTATCCCGGATGTATGGGAGAGGGAATGGGTATGATAGCGAAAAAGGAATCCTTCCAAACACAGGGAGTCTTTATGAACGATTCTCTTTTTTCGTTTGCCCAGTAAACGCTCCAGAATTCGCCGGTTACGTTGCAGGGCATGAATAACATTCCGCATGTAATTTGAACTGTCTGACCGTAAGAGGTTATGATATTGTGACCGACAATAATGATTACAGAATTTTTTGTCGACCCTTCCTTGCAAATTTTTAGAACAGGCGAGGCATGATTTCACAGATACGCTATTCATGGCGTTTCGATTTGGTACACCAAAAATAACAACAAATTGTTTAGTTGCAGACTACATCTTCCTGTTCCTTTTCTGCCGGTAATGAAACCAGCGGACCCTGATCGGAAGGCCATTGTAGTACCAGTACTTCTTTGCGTTTAATCCAGGGAAGTTTTTTTAATTGAAACAACGTAGTACGAATGGTATATGCCTTCCGGTGTCCGTTATCCTGTGGCGGACTAATGCATTCCAATCCGTCCAGTGAAACATCATTCCAATCAGAAGGAAATTCTATTTGTACCTGCAGGGAACTATCCCCTAACGACACTTCATTGGAGCGGTCGGTATAATGATACCCATTTTCAATGCCCAGGGCATCATGAAGTATGGCCAGCGCGGTAGGTAACCGACCGGCGCCTTTACCACAAAGGAATTGACAATCGTTTCCTTTCGACGAAATAATTAATCCATTCCATTCGTGATGAACCGCAGCCAGGGTAGCGTTGTTTTGTACCAGGGTGGGCAGAACGGTGGCTATAATACCATTTTCACTTTGTTGTGCCCGGGCCAGAAGCTTAATACAATAACCCTTGCTCTGGGCCCATTGAATAGTGGATAAGGGAATCGACTCGATGCCTTTAAAAAATAGTTCATCCGGGGTTGCCGATAATCCAAAGGCATGTCGGATCAGGATACATAATTTGTTGATACTATCTGTTCCGCTGATGTCGAGATGCGGATCGCTTTCGGCAAAGCCTTCCTGCTGGGCTTCTTTCAATGCTGTTTCGAATGAGCATGATTGCTGATGCATGCGGGTAAGAATGTAATTGCACGATCCATTGAGTATGCCTTCCAGGCCGCTAAGCAATTGTGGATTAAAACTGGTATCAAGGGTACGGATGACCGGAATACTGGCACATACAGCGGCTTCGTACAACAGGCATCCGCCATGGGTTTTTTCCAGCGTACGGAGTTCGGTCAGGTGATGCGCCAGCATTTTTTTATTGGCGCTGATTACTTTTTTTCCTGTCAGCAAAAGTGTTTTCACTATGCGATACGATTCGGCCTCATCATCGATCACTTCAATAAACAAATCAATGGAATCGTCCTGTAACTGTACATCATTGTTTTTTACAAAGAGCGAAGTCGGAGCCTTTCGTTTTTTGTTTTTATGTTTTACGGCAATCGCCTTTACGCGCAGTTGCAGTTCGGGATGTTGTTCGCACAATTGATAAACGCCTTCACCCACCACGCCGAATCCAAAGAGAGCAAGTTGTGTTTTCATTTTATTCAGGCGGGGATACATTGAATTTGTTTTAGAGCGTGTTTAATATCCTGTAACAGATCTTCGGTATCTTCAATACCACAGGAAATACGAATAAGCGAATCCTTCACCCCGGCAGCCTGTCGTATAGGAGCGGGGATCGACAAATGCGTCATGAGGGCTGGTTGACAGATCAGACTTTTTACACCACCCAGACTTTCCGCTAATTGAAAAAGCCGGGTCGATTGTACTAATCGTGTTCCTGTTTCCAGACTATCTTCTTTCAATGTAAATGAAACCACTCCTCCAAAAAAATTCTTCTGTTGTTTGCAGGCAATGTCGTGATTCACATGCGATGGTAATCCGGGGTAATACACTTCATCCACTTCTTCGCATTGTTGCAGGGCCCGCGCAATATGCAGGGCACTACGGCATTGCTGTTTGAAACGCAAGGGAAAGGTTTCAATACCCCGGATTAATAACCAGCTATCCTGCGGACCCAGAATACCACCGGATGCATTCTGAATGAATTTGATTTTTGTTGCCAATTCGGGTGAGGCCACGGCTACCAGACCGGCGATTAAATCACTATGTCCTCCCAGGTATTTTGTGCCGCTGTGCACAACAATATCGGCACCCAGTTCCAATGGCTTTTGTGTTAATGGGGTAGCGAAAGTATTATCTACCACCAGCAAGGCGTTGAATTGATGCGCCAGATTGGCAATCTGTTCGATATCGGAAATTTTCAAGGTGGGATTGGTGGGTGTTTCAATCCACAGCAGTTTTGTTTTATGACTCACCACGTCGTACAGATTATTCAAATTGGTGGTGTTCACATAACGCACCTGAATTCCGAATTTCTGATACACATGGGTAAAGAGCCGGAAGGCCCCGCCATAGATATCATCGACGGCCACAATTTCGTCGCCGGCCGAAAGCAGTTTCAGCACCGCATCGATGGCAGCCAGACCGCTGGCAAAGGCATAGGCAGCGTGGGCATGTTCAAGTTTGGCCACCAGTTGTTCGAGGGTGTTTCGGGTTGGATTATTGCTTCGGGCATAATCGTAGCCTTTGTGTACACCGGGAGCTTCCTGCACAAAGGTGGCGGTTTGATAAATAGGTGTGGAGATGGATCCGGTGAGCGGATCGCAGGGAATGGAATGCAGAATCTGAGTCTGGTTCATGATAAAAGGGTTTTAATGTGTTTAAAATTTTTTATCACGAAAGGAATCAGGAAGAGCCTTCTTTCCTGAAATGAAAAAAGCTCTCCTGAACAGTCAGAAGAGCTTGCAATTTGTTGTAAGCATTTCTTTCTATTCTATCTTTCTCTACATTGCTGAAGAGTTGGAGTTGGCACCTTATTTCGTGTGAACGAAACAGGTTGTCAAGGTATCATCGGGCCATTCCCTCTACCTTTCTTGATAAAACATATTGGTAAGAACTGCCGCAAATATATAAATGTCTTTTTCATTCCAGCAAACTATTTTTTAAATTCTTCATTTGCCTGAAGTCAAATTCATGTCTGTAAAGCCTTATTGCCAAGGCATTAACGAAGATCAAGAAAACCAAAAAATAAATTCAGCTTATGAACCTGTCTGAATTCTCTCTTCATCTGGTCAATTTTGAATGATTGCAGATATGCCTTTTTCCGTTTGTCTTCAACTTGCTTCAGGAGTTCTTCGTCTTTTACCCTCAGTTCATACGTAATATTATAATATGCTTCCTGAACAGGAACAGTACAATCGTGTTGGTAATTGGGATTTGAAACGCTTTTTGCCAACCATTCCTCCATCAGAGCAAAATCTTTCGGATGAATATAACCCTGTTCAACTGCTTTCCACCATTCGCTTTTGTATTGTTGGAATGAACAGGGATCATGTAAAAAACTAATGAAGGCAGCCTGATTCCATAAGGCATAATCGTAGGGAATTTCAGTAAAACTGATTCCCGGACTGGCAGATTTAAGAACCGCTGCACTGGCCGAATGATTTTCGTAGTCGGGTAAATGATAATGTTCCCTGAAGTCGGCAAAACCTTCATCAGTATATAAACCAATCATTTGTTCCGAAGGAAAGACACCTTTCTTCAACCATTGAGCAAAATATTGGCAATTGTTGTGAGCGATATTAAAAAAAGCACGGGTATCGGATTTTCGTTTAATTACCTGTTCATCATAAAATCTTTGGTATACTGAATCCCGGATCTGCTGATTATAACGAAAGGGCTGGCAATTGGCTTTTATCTTTGTTAACCGCTGCAACCAATTCTGATCCTGAAGCAATTTGACGAACATGGGGTTTTGCTCCATCGCTTTCAATGGCATGCCGGCCCGAAACGTTTTTTCCAGATATTTCAGACATTGGCTGGTATCGCCAGTAAATAAAGCCAATTCGGCAGCAATAAAACAGTCTTTCACAAAAGGTTTTGGAACCAGGGAAAATGCCTTATCGTAAAGTATAAATGCAGAATCAATATCATGTTTCAGAAAAAAGTATTCTTCAGCCTGGTTTACCATACTGTAATATGGGAGATAACTGATTTGTGACTGAGCGTTCTCTGTCAGGAAGAATAAATTCAGGAATACCATAACCTTTCGCATCATGTAAATTTTCTTAAAACTAAAACTTCTGACCATATGGACATCCACCAAGCTGTTTGGTTTCTTTACCTTTGCCCTCATGAATTTACCGATAGTGGCCTACGGGCATAATACCCTGCGAAAGGTAGGTGTTGAGATTGACGAAAATTATCCCGGACTGAAAGAGCTGATTGCCAATATGTGGGACACCCTGTATCATTCCAATGGAGTGGGTTTGGCAGCTCCTCAGGTGAATCACAGTATACGGTTGTTTTTGGTAGATAGTATTCAGATTGTGGAAGGTGCCGATGAAGAAGACAAAGAAGAGTACAAAAACGAGAAACCGGTAAAACAGGTATTCATTAATCCATACATACTTGAAGAAGAAGGCACCGAGTGGAAGTATAATGAAGGCTGTTTGAGTATTCCGAAAATTCGTGAGGACATTTTGAGAAAACCCCGGGTAAAAATCCGGTATCAGGACGAGAACTTTCAGGAACATACAGGCGAATTCGACGGCATTACCGCACGCATCATCCAACACGAATACGATCATATTGAAGGGAAGTTGTTTATTGATCATCTGTCGCCCCTGAAGCGCCGCCTGCTGAAAAACAAGCTGGAGGATATTACCAAAGGCCGTGTGAAAGTGAATTACAAGATGTTGTTTCCAAAATAGAATAGAGAACGTTAAAGCCATTTCAATTGTCACACGAAGCTATTTCTGTACTGGATATTTTTAAGATCGGGGTAGGTCCCAGCAGTTCGCATACCCTGGGCCCCTGGAGAGCAGCGCTGCAATTTTTACAAACACTTACGCAGCGCGATCATATTACCCATGTAAAGTCGCTGCGTGTTTTATTGTACGGCTCTTTGGCAAAAACAGGCCGGGGGCATGGTACCGATGTGGCCGTGCAACTGGGTTTATGTGGCGAAGATCCCGTGCACTTTGATGTGTATCAGATAGATGCACGCATTCAGGATATACGTCAAATGCGGCGGTTAGTGCTTTCGGGGGTACATGAAATTGAATTCATACCCGAAGAAGATATAGAGTTCATGATGGAAGAAAGTTTACCCTTTCATCCGAACGCCATGAGTTTTTTGTATGAATTGAACAACGGGGAGTCTTGGTGTGAAACATACTATTCGGTAGGTGGTGGTTTTGTGGTGAAGGAAGGGGAACATGATTTGAAAACCACTTCGGTGGATTTACCTTTTCCGATTGATCAGGCTTCGGATTTAACCCACTGGTGTATTAAAACCGGATTGACGATTCCGGAAGTGGTAATGGAAAATGAGTTAGCCTGGCGGCCGGAAGCAGAAACCCGAAAAATTATTTTACAAATCTGGAAGGTGATGCAGGAGTGTGTGTACAAGGGTATTCATACAGAAGGTATTTTACCCGGAGGATTACAGGTGAGTCGTCGTGCGGCACAACTCAACCGGCGGCTGACGGAAGGCAGAAACTATTCGGATATTTCCGGATGGGTAGAAGCGATCCGGGCAGGGGGGAATCAGTTTCAGTATATACTCGATTGGGTGAATTGTTTTGCCCTGGCCGTGAATGAAGAGAATGCTTCTTTCAGTCGGGTGGTTACAGCCCCAACCAATGGAGCGGCAGGTGTAATTCCGGCGGTGTTGCATTATTATTTAATTTTTTGCAGAGATGGAAAATGGGATGATGAAGAACCCATTGTTCGTTTCATACTTTGTGCATCAGAAATCGGGAGTATTTATAAAAAGGGGGCTACCATTTCAGCAGCCATGGGTGGATGTCAGGCCGAAATTGGTGTGAGTAGTTCGATGGCAGCAGCAGCCTTGTGCGAAGCGTTGGGCGGAACTACCAATCAGGTTTTAATGGCCGCCGAAATTGCCATGGAGCATCATCTGGGACTTACCTGTGATCCGGTGGGTGGTTTGGTACAGATACCCTGTATTGAACGAAATACGATGGGGGCTATTAAAGCCATTACGGCAGCCCAATTGGCCTTGCAGGGAAATCCGTATCATGCCAAGGTAAGTCTGGACACTGTAATCAGAACCATGTGGCAAACAGCACAGGATATGAATCACAAATACAAGGAAACCAGCGATGGTGGTCTGGCTGTTCATATACCCTTAAGCTTACCCGAGTGCTGAAAAAAAGATAGGTGGATTGAAAACCGAATGGCAAGCGGGTTTTCATGCCAACACCTGTGACAGTGTGCAGGAATCAACGGTTCTTTATCTTATACAGGCAGAATAAATTTTGTTCAAAGAATTCCTTACCGGCAATGCGCCTTCCATAAACCAATGACCCTGTTGGCGTCGTACTTGGTACGAATTTCCTGCGAAGCTGTTTTCCATTCTTCCAGTTGTTGTGGATTGGAAAGGGCCTTGCAAATTTCCTGTACCCAAAGCGTTTCTTCCGGAATCAATTCGCGCGTATCAAATAATTCCGATCCGTTAAATGCAGGTAACAGTACACCATAACGCGACACTTCAGCGGTTCTACTAACCTTATCATCCAGTGAATCGGGGAATAATATTTCACGCGGTCCCGAAACACAATCGCTGAGTATACAAGGCAGGCCACAAATCAGCGCTTCGATGGGAGCATTAGGCAAGCCTTCATAAATAGAAGGAAATAAAAACAAACTGGCCTGAGGGTAGTATTGATATGGATTTTGCTGGAAGCCACAGAAATAAACCTGCTGATCGGGAAGTAATACGGTATCGTCGTCGAAGACGGTTTGTGTTTTCAATCCCAACCGCTCGCCCAACAACTGTAAACGGGGTAAATAACTGCCGGTACCCAAAATCAGTAAACATACATCGGGTTGCTCGCGACACACTGAGGCTAATATGCGCAATAAATGCCATTGACCTTTGTCGTATTCCAAACGACCCGTATGTACCAGCACTTTTTTTTCGCGAAACAAGGCTTCGAACTGCGGATTCCGGGTTGCAGATAATTTTAAAATTCGTGAAATATCGTAGCCATTGGCAATGGTATCTACATTCTTCAAATGAAATACCTGACGTAACTGACGGGCCGTTGTTTCAGAATTGGCAATGATACCGTCGGCCCGGTGCAGAAGTCTTTTGTATACCGGTAACGGGATTTTAATGGAGGAAACATTTTTATAAAATGCCATCGGGTTGGTGCGTATACACATAATGAACTTACAACCTAAAACCCATTTGCAATACCAGCCAATAATATAGGAAAGTTGTAAAAAGCAAAGCAGATTGGTATTGCGGTCTACCCCCAGTTTTTTCAACCGGTAGGGTGCCATTATAATCTGGTACGCCTTGTTAAAAACAGAACGGGCTTTGCGGGCATAAAGAATATGTAATTTGTGTCCGTCAATGGGATAATAAACTACGGGTTCCAGTGAAATTACTTTTTCTATTTCGGTGAGGCGGCTGATATAACTCACCTGCCGTTCGGCACCGCCACCGCCCATATTATTAATCAGAATAAAAGTCTTTACTTCCCCCATTGCTCAAACCACATTTGGAACATCAACAGGTACCATATTTTTTCGGCCCGTTCGGTTTTGCCATCATAAAACGAAGTAATCAGTTTGCGCACCGCCTTTATTTGAAACACTTGTTGTTTCTGAAGATAATTCTCACTGAAATATTCTTCCACCAAGGGCCGTAACTCAACCCGTAACCATTTTTCAATAGGGATACCAAAACCCATCTTTGGACGATCGAGTAATTGTTTGGGAACGTATCGATGGGCAATCTCGCGAAGGATATACTTTTTGGTTCCCTCATGATACTTATACGTTTCAGGTAAGGTGGCTGCCCATTCGATAATGCGGTGATCGAGAAATGGTTCCCGTCCTTCCAGACTATGAATCATGGCTGCACGATCCACTTTTTGTAATATATCATCCACCAAATAAGTCTGATAGTCGATGGCCATGATATAATGCAGGGTGCTGTATCGTTCGGCCTTCAGTTCGGTACTCTCAAATGCCGTATGCAGGGGGTGGGTGGCATGAAGCAAGAGATCCTGTAATTCATGTTCGTTGAACTGGGAACTCAGTATCTGATTCATACTGCGGTCGCTGCTTTCGCGCAAAAAGTGTTTTACTTTTTCGTAGCGGCTGTGAAAGAGGTATTTATTTCGCAACACCGGAATCGAATTGGCATCCACCAGATTCATGGCACCGGCAATGGAACGACGAATCACCGGCGGAATCCGTTTCACTTTCGCTCCGAATTTCATGATATAATCGTAGCG
>CAYWKR010000020.1:0-11731 GCA_964458785.1 uncultured Bifidobacterium sp.
TGAATGGAAAGCTGCACGATACATTGCCGTACACTTGAACAATGCCATGGGAACTATGCAGCATGGAATACGGCGGCATCACATCATGCAATTCAATAGTTACCGAATCTACATTCATTAAACTGATTGAAACACCCTGATTGGCCAATACGGTAGTCATAAATCCACTACCCATATGGTACCCTTGAAAATATACAGAAAGATTCAGGTTGGTGATACAGGGGTTGATATAAATTAATTGATTCGAAGTGGCCGTACAACCCGTGATATCGTTCACCGTGAGTGTGGTCGTATAATTTCCGGATGCAGGAAACTGATGTGACGTAGTAATGCCCGTTCCGGTGGTGGCATCTCCAAAATTCCATAGGTAACTGGCAGTGGTTGTTCGGGCATTGGCATGACTCAGCATTAAGGTTCGTCCACCACCACTAGCATCTGTACATGCTGTTCCCGATCCGAGTCCTTCATTAAACTGCCAGTATCCAACCAGATTCGTTTGGGGCGAAGGAATACAGGCAACCCGTTCATTAGGAATCAGAAAAGCACTGATAGCGGTACTCCAGATTCTGAATTCATCAACGGCTCCATTTAGGTATTCACTACCTGAACTATTCCGACCTACATAAGTACCCCCTGTATTGGGAATGAATGGCAACACACTTTGATTCGTTAACGTAGCTTGTACGCCATCCAGATATAAACGCCAGGTTCCGCCCACGGGTCCGCCCCGGGTAATGGCTATATGTTGCCACAGGCCGGGTGTTAAGGCCACCGAAGAATTAGCTATACCTACCCCTCCACATTGAATACTTAATTTATTGGCATTCGCAGCATTAATAAATATCCCATACCCATTGGAGGCAGAATGACCATTATAAAAAATGTATTGATTGCTTCCGGTAGAGCCGTTCCATTTCACCCAGGCTTCCATGGTAAAATTATTGGTAGCTGTAATGGCAAACGAATTTAAAAGAGAGGCACCGTAACTGTTTCCATTCCCCTGAAACGCATTTCCACTACAGGTATTGGGGTTTGCCGTGAAACTCACCGGACTACTTACACAAACCGAAGAAGCGTTTTGATAGAACAGGGCATCCGTTTTCATGGTTACAGCCGATGTGCCGGTACTGGTGCAACCATAAGAACCGGTGGCCGTAACGGTATAGATAGTATTTGAAGAAGGAGAAGCCATTACTGATGTGCCCGAAGACGGAGAAGTAGCCGGCGACCAGGCATAAGTTGTAGAAGAAGCGCTGATACCTCCTGTGATGGTAAGGGAATAGTCTTCGGTTTCGCCATAGGGGTAGGTGGCACAAGGATCTAGGTTATAGGTGCTGTATACCTCCCGGATTCGTAAACGTACGGTTCCGTTTTTTGCCCATGAAGGAACAGTGAAAATAAGTGTACCTGAACCAAAAGCCGAATTGATGTCGCCCGTTTCGCCCAGTTTTTCCATAGGTGCAAACCATTGTCCATCTCCATTGTAATCGATCCAGGCAGCTACATTGTTGAAAGAAGAAAAACTTCCCACATTCACGGTTAAATAATACGTATACCCGGCAGTGAGGGTAGTGGTGGCACTTCCACTGGCAGGGTATAAGGTGTAATACGGACTGGCAGAGGCACCGGAAGAATTACTGAGTGTGGTACTTAAGGGATTGAATAAATATACACTACTGATATAATCCCCACTTCCTGAACCAAAGGTGTAGGCAGGCTGACAGTACGTAACTGGATTGGCCGTTACCGATAGGGTAGTGGTTTCGCCGGCACAAATCGAAGCCGGACTGGCAGGATTCACGGTGAACGGAGAAGGAGTATGCACCAGTACATGGGCAAGAGCAGTGGAGCTACATCCTGAATTATCGGTGGCTGTGACTGTATAAGTAGTTGAAGCGGAAGGACTGGCATTGACTAAATTCCCGGAGGATGGATTGGTTGATGGTGACCATGTAATGGTTGGAAGCGTATTAATCATTCCTCCACTGATTTGAATAGTATAGTCTTCGGTTTCGCCGTAACTGTAAGATGATAAATAGGGATTGCACGACGACATGTTCGTGGTGGTTGAAAGTATAATACGTAAACGGGTACTTCCGTTCCTGGCCCAACCGGGTACTGTAAATGTTAAGCTGCCTGTTGTGTTAGAACCAATGGAAATTTCTCCAAGCTTCTCCATGCCTGGATTTAAATCGCCATTCTGGTCATAATCGATAAAAGCGGCTATCACATTTCCAGCGGCGCTACCAGATTGGAAATAAAAGGTATAGTTTCCTCCGGTATTCAAAGTGGCAGTAGTATTTCCAGCAGCAGGAAATATGGTATAATAGGGTGATAAGGATGCACCGGAAAAATTCGACATCAGATGGATGGGCAGAAAGGGTGTAGAGAAATCATATAAATCGAGGTTGGCAATATAATTTCCCATCATAGTGCCGCCACTGGTGTAAGTAGGCATACAATAATTGGTATCTACACCAGCATTCAAACTGGCAGTTGCACCCGGACACAAAATAGCTGGCGAAACAGTCGCATCAATATTTAAGTCAGTGACCAAAACTGGAGTTGTTTGGACGGATGTATAACAACCATAGGCATCAGTTGTCTTCACATTATATTGCTGGGAGTATGCAGGAGTTGATGAAACTACTGCACCGAAAGAAGGGGAAGTATTAGCTAACCAATCAAAACTTGTTGGCGCAATAGTTCCACTACCTCCAGTGATAGTTAAAAGATAATCTTCAGTTTCGCCAAAGTTTTCAATGGCATTGGGATTGTTATTTGCATTACCAGAAACTAAGCGAACCCGCATCCGCGTATTTCCGTTTACAGCATTGGCCGGAACTTTAAATGTGCCATTTAACTGAGCATAAGCACTACTGAAACCCGTTCCGAAAAGGATTCTTTCGCTTGGATCGAACGATTTATCCTGATTGAAATCGAGCCAGGCTGCAAGACTGTTATTGGAAGTCACCGAGTTATTCATACTTACATTCATCGAATACTCATTATTTGCTTGTAAGCCAGACCATGAATAGGTATAGAAGGTATAAAATGGGGAGGGTGCCCCAAAGGAGTAATTCCCGAGAACGCTTCCTGCGTTACCATTGATGGTAACTCCTGAAATATTATCTCCATAAATAGTACCTCCGGTATATGGTGGAATACTGTATTCTTTCGAAGCAGTTAATGTGATATTGTTGCCCCGGCAAATTGCCGTTGGTGTTAATGTAGTTTGAATGGCTGCTGTATTCTCATGCACAGGAATCGATACCGGGTTAGACGTAGTAGGATTACCACCGATGCCTGGTATATTAGAGGTCATTACGCAGCGAATTTGATCATATGAGTTTAGTGTTGAGGTAGTATATGTTGAATTCGTTGCGCCTGCAATATTGTTTCCATTCAGTTGCCATTGATAGCCGGGATTTCCTCCATTCACCGGATTAGCGATAAAGGAGGTACTCACTCCTTTGCAAACACCGGTACCGGCTGTTACTGATACACCGGCCACAAATCCCGGATTGAAAATAATAGGATCAGAAGGTATCCCATTAGCCGTTACAACTAGATTATAGGCAGTAATCGGTATCCCTGCAGGAACAGTGAAGTAGGTGGTGTCCGCCATCGATCCTCTTTGCACCCCTGTACTATTCCAGTTATAGGTGCGGCAATAAAATACATTGGTTCCATACGAAATGCGCACTATCGGATAGTTCGTAGACATTTGCCAATCGTCACCATAGCTGGCTCCTTGCGAAATGCCATTAAATTTAGTTCCTATCAATCGGTAGGTGTTGGCATTAATTTGAGCAATGCTGGTAATGCTTGGTTTACCTGAATTCAGTGGAGATCCGGTTGGTGTAAACTCATAGTATTGTGTGCTGCCGAAGTGGCCAAATAATATTTTCCCGTTCGGTAATGCCAACATATTACCATGATACGTAGGCATATTAATGGTACCCAGTAAGGTGCCTGTTGGTGAAGGTATTTGTGTATACTGATTGGTAATCGGATCGAAGGTGTAAAACAAAGTTGGATCTGGAAATGTGTCCCCGATACTGGCAACCTGTGCCAAAGCCAATAAAACCTTTCCATTGACCATCATAGCACAGGGGCCATCTGAAACCCCTAAGGGAAGCGATATGAAGGGAGCAATATTCCAACTTGGCAGATCCGGACCAATTGTCCAGGTACCGTTTGCAGTAGATCCGGAAGGCGTATAAAAAAGTGTTTTCCCTGTGCCTCCAATAAACATAGCTCTTCCATCGGGGAGCAACAAAGCTCCTCCCATTTCACTACCGGGTTGTACATATATATTCAGTGGAGCGGGTTGATCTAAAATCCAGGTATTGGTAGCAGGAATATAACGTTCGGCTTGTGTACTGTTTATGTTGATAAATAAAATACTGTTATCGGGTAATTTAATCCATGCCGATTCATTGGCAGAACCCAAGGAGGTGGGTCCATTACTATAGGTGTTGGTTGCGGGATCATATATTCTGTTCATGGTGGCCCCGCCTCCTACTATGTTTTGTAAAACCCGCCCATCTTCTAATATTTCGGAATTGGCATCACTAACAAATCCGCCAGGTGAAGGGGTACCTGTCCAACTATTGGTGAGTGGATTATATACCTCACCCGATGAGCCCCCTGAACCATATTCGCCGCCGCATACATATAAGCGACCATCTTTCAGCAGTTGAGATGAATAATAGGTTCTGCTCGAAATCATGGGGGCAATCGACGACCAGGTTCCATTCACATAGCTTCCGTCGGCATTAGGTGTTAGTTTGTCATAGATATACCCTTCACTACCACCCCCACCACTTGTTTTTACTAAAACAGTTCCATCGGAAAGTAATATCATGCCTCCGTAATTGGCATGGGGAGCGGTGTTAGTCAAGGATGTCCAGGTACCTTGTGCATGTAATTGCACGGTATTCAAAAGCTGTATGTTGATAAGGACAATGAAGAAAAAGTTGAGTTGTTTCATGGATGGGAATTTGTGTAAGGCAAATGTATTTTCATCAACCTGTCCAGATTCCCACATAAAAGGGGGGGGCTTACCTGGGAATTTTCACAAGTACTGAAGTACCTTTCCCGGGACTGCTGATAATGTTCAGACTGGCATGGAGGTCTTCGGCACGTTGCTTCATATTTAATAATCCATTTTGATGAGACAGCTTTTCCATATCAAAGCCTATCCCATCATCAGTGATTTCCAGTACTATCGATGATGGGTTGCATTCCAGTGTAATCCGTGCATGGGTACATTCCGAATATTTCGCCAGATTATTAACCGCCTCCTTGAATATCAGGTACAAATTACTTTTTGTAACCATGGGCAGTTGAACATTCTTTTGTAGAATCGAAAACTGAATTTCGTGTTCAATATGGCGCGCTTCAAATAAGGTACCTGCATATTCACGCATACGGGCTAACACTTCTTCCAGATTATCATGTCCCGGCTTGATATTCCAGATAATATCTTTCATGTTGTCCAGCAATCGCTGACTTCGTTCGCTGATCTTTTCAAACAAGCGTTTATTATTTTCTTCCTGCCGGGGTTGATTTTTACCACTCAAACTAATCAGATTGATACTACTCAGGGTACTTCCGATATCATCATGTAAATCACGGCTGAGTTTATTACGAAGTACTTCTATTTTTTGTAATTGCTTTAAGCGGAACCGGAAAAGAGTATATGCGGTGAGAATAATTGCACTGATCAGAAAAATGAAGAATGCCCAGGTTCTGAACCATGGATTTTTTATCTCAAAGGAAAAATGAACAGTATTTTTACTCCATTCATTATTGGCATCCGTTGATTTTATTTCTATCAGGTATTTACCCGGAGCCAGATTTATAAAATTCAGAATTTTGCCCTTGTTAGGAATCCACTCCCCTGATTGATTATTAATATGTAACCGGTAATAGTAGTTCTTATTCTGTCCACTCTCAAAATCGATACTGCAAACATGAAGTGATACATTGTTTTCATTATGTGCCAGTATAAGGGTATTGGAGAAGTCAGAAATGAGTTTGTTGTTTATTTTGCACTGATCTATTATTACCTGATGGGGTATGGGGCTATGAAGAAGCGTATCTACATTTATTTTATACAAACAACCTTGCCCCCCGAGAAATAATACTCTTTCATTCTGATCGAAATAAAAAGCTGATGTAGTGATACTATTCAATATCCCATCGTTTTCTGTCAGGATGCGGTAATTGAATTTTTTTGTATCCAAAATCATACATCCCATCCGGGTACTCACAAAGAGATGATTTTTCAGGTAAAACAATCCTTCAATGATATTCGATGGTAATCCATCTTTTAACGAAAGTTCATGAAATGTTTCTCGTTGACTATTGTACACCACAAGTCCATTCTGATGAGCCAGAAAAATGATTCCTGTATCCCCGCAGGCCATCGCATTAACCCATTTGTATATTTTTCCTTTATTTTTTAAATGGATAGTCTGGAAGCTTTTCGTTTTCGGATCATATCTGTTGATCACCGAATTCAATCCATTGGCAAACCAAATGCAGCCGGCCGAATCTTCGGTGATACATGAAAACCGGTTGGAAATGAAATCCAATGCCGGTTTGTAGATTTTGTATTGTTGGGTTTGCTGATCGATGTTCAAAAGGCCCACACCCTGAAGACTATTCCAAACGTTTTTTTTCCGGTCGATATAGTTACATTTTGATCCATGCTGTGCTAATTCTTTTTCGGCGGTGTTTTGAGGATGAAAGCCTCTGTTTAATTTCAAATTCTGAAAAGTGTAATCCTGTGATCCCCGGAGCAATAACCGGTTTCCCGGCAAAGGTATAATCATATCCAGCGCATGGCTATAGGCTCTTATTTCGGGAATGGAATCTAAATAGGAAGTGCATGAGTTTTTTTTCATATTATACAGAAAGATATTTTCTGCATTGGCAGCAATGAGCACGTGATCTTCATCGAGCCGGTACATCTGTTTCACATATTGCCAGTCGCCCTGTACAGGATATTGAGTTGGAAGTGAAATGCGCTGAATTGAATTTTCGTTACGGGGTACATAGTATAGCCCTTCATTGCAACTGATCCACCAGTTTTTATGCTGATCGGTAGTGATGGTATAAATAAAGGCCCGTATGCCGGAGTGATTTTTTATTTCAACCACTGAACCGGGTGCAGCAAGTAGTTTTTCGTATTCCAGTTCGCATAATTCAGAATTGTTATGGTGCCTGTAATGCCATACCATTTTATTTCGTTCCGGAAAACTGATATTTCCATGCCAGCCTACATTTTTCAAATCGCCTGTAAGCGGGTACCGAATAAGGGGTTTATTCGGAGGACAACAAAATAGGGTATCGCACAAATACCGGTGGAACCAAAGGTTTCCTAAGCTATCCAGTGCCGAACAATCGACCAGTGAACAGGAAGCCAGGGGGGCATAAGGATGGTTTTTTACTGAAGTAAAGGGTACTATTTTTTTACGATTATAATCAAGATAAGAGTACTTGTCATGAGTATCATAAAATAGCAGATCTCCATTCGGAAGATAAATCGGACGATAATTGGTCATTTGATACGACTTAGCCGGATCTTCTGAGAGTAACGGATACCGGATGATTTCCATGCCGGACATATCGTAATTGAAAAACAAGAAAGCAGTAGAACTCAGAACGATAATTTTCCGGATATGGGTATTGATATAGATGTTGTGATAATTATTATCGTAAGTCTCCCATCCGGGTCTGGACTTTACCCGAATGGTACTTCCCTTTTGAGTACGGGGATTCATCACAAAGATTCCATCACTGGTGCTTACCAAAACATTTCGGTTTGGTATCGTGAGTATGTCGGCGGTGATATCGGAAGGTAAACTAGTGGAGTCGGAGGCATCATGAAATACTTTGGTGAATTCATCCCCGTCGAAACGGCATAAGCCGGAATTGGTGGCTATCCAGATAAAGCCGTCCTCATCCTGTGTCACATTTCGGATTTCATTGGACGCTAAGCCACTTTCGATGGTGTAGTGCCGGTGATTCCAGGTTTTAATCTGAGCAGAACCTTCCCATGAAATTATCATGAATAGTAGTACGTAAGCCAGCTTCTTATGCCTTGCACAGAAAAACTCAAGCATTTGTTTCGTAAAACTTTTCATGATGATGGAATGGGCGAATGGGTGCTTTGTGGGATTAAATTTATAAGAATATCAGAATCGGCTTACTGCAATTGTACTTTATGCGGAAAGAATTGTTTTTTCAAGTTTCCCTTCTACATAGTACATGTCTATTTCG
Source organism: uncultured Bifidobacterium sp. (assembly GCA_964458785.1). Lineage (GTDB taxonomy): Bacteria > Bacteroidota > Bacteroidia > Chitinophagales > Chitinophagaceae > OLB11. Next base: position 8,296 of record CAYWKR010000020.1, read on the forward strand.
CCCTTACCTTTCGCTTCCACCTTACCCCGGTAGGTACACCGGTACTGATTTTTTATTAATTCATAGGTACTACTGGAAATATTAATTTTACCTGCTTCGCTATGACTTTCCAACCGATTGGCTGTATTCACAGTATCGCCCCAGATGTCGTAGGCATATTTTTTTACCCCAACAATACCGGCAACTACATTTCCCGAATGAACGCCAATTCGGATTTGAAAAAGAGTATCCTGGTGAGCAATATAATTTCTGATTTCAATAGCAGCTTGTATGGCCCGTAAGGCATGGTCGCTTTTTTCAATGGGTAAACCACAAACAGCTAAATAGGCATCCCCGATGGTTTTGATCTTTTCCAGTCCGTGTTGTTCTATAATATGATCGAAGGCGGTAAAATTTCTATGGATTTCTTCTACCAATTCAACGGGTGTAAGATGCTGACTGATACTGGTGAAATTCACAAAGTCGGTAAAAATAACCGTTACATTATTGTATTGCCGTGCAACGCTGCCACCGGTTTGCTTTAATTCTTCGGCCACTTCCATGGGAAGAATATTCAGAAGTAAATCATCACTGCGTTTCTTTTCCTCTGTAATAATTTTATTTTTCTCGTGTAACTGGATATAATTTCTATGCTTTAAGCGGTTCCGGTTGTATAAAATACCTGAAATAATCAGGAGTAGTATAGCTCCTATGGCATAGGCATTGCGACTAAATTTTTGCTGTTGCAATTCCGAAGCAGCTATCGCATCCCTTTTATCCTGTTCCGATTTATCGCGGGCTTTCTGTTCCTCGTATTCATTCTTATATTTTTCACGAATAGCAGCCTTTCTTGCGTCTTCACTCTTTTGCTTTTCACGAATGAGAATATACTCCTTGTAATGTTGAAAGGCATCTTTATAGTTCCCTGTCAATGAATCAATATGAACCTGCATGCTTTTGGCATCTGATAACCAGCCCATGATATCAAAATCACTTACCTTGGTTACACTCAGGAATTTTTTCAGCAGATGATCAGCATTAGCATAGTTTCCTGCCACAAAGTAATCTTTTGCCAGCCGGTAATATTCAAAACTCATTTGAACCTTTGATACAGAGCCGGTTAATTTGGCCACTTCAAGTGCTTTATAATGGTATTCCAACGCCTTCGCCACATTTCCTTGTTCCCGGTACGTATCGCCAATGTTCCCCAGTATACCTCTGATCCAGGATTTCTCGGGCCATTGTTTAGATAAGTTCAAACTCACCTGAAATTCGGCAATCGCAGAATCGTATTTTTTTAATTTCATATAGGCCAGCCCTAAAAGGTTGCGTACTGAGCGGATGCCGTTTGCAGATTTGATGGATTGATATACCGATAAGGATTTTTGGGCATTCTGCACTGAACTTCTGAAGTCGTTGGCATTCCAAGTTACCCAACTGAGTGTATATAAGGTGTTGGCTATTTGCATGCTGTCTTTTAATGCTATAAAAAGGGTTAATCCTTTTTTGTAGTTAACCATAGCCTGTTCTGTCTCCCCCAGCCGGAAATAAAAATTTCCGATTCTTGTATAACATTCCGCGATTACTTTCTGATCATGATACTTACGTGCCGTATCCAGTGCATGCTGTATATACTGAAAAGCCTTGAGGTGATTACCAAGCTCAAGATAGTAATTGCTTATATCGTGCATGGCTTTCACCTCAAGCGGGGTGTTTTTTACTTCGCTCAGGAGGGCCAATCTTTTGTCTAAGAAGGCCAACTCCTGCAGGGTATCCTTTTTATATTCGTAGTAACCGGCTAATGCGTAAAACAAGTTTCCTTTCAGGATTTTAAGTTTGTTTTTTTCTGCGAAACTTCTTCCTTTCTCAATAAGCTGATCGGCTAATTTCAGAGCCGCTTCGGCATACAGGTTGATTTCTTTCTCATCTCCTTGCTCACAGAGATTGATATATAGCTTTAACCGGTTACTGTCGGTACCTGTTTCCTTTAGCTTCAGTTGTAAGGAATCCAGCTGTCCGGGTTGTGCAATGGCTGGAGTACAGACCAAGAGGTAAATAAGACAACCCAATAAGGTTGGAATAATAAAATAATATCTGCGGCTACTTTCTTTCATAGGTTCCGATGGAGGGATACAGCGCTACAAGATATTATTCCGAAGTGCTTTAGCCACTGCCTCACTTTTAGAGTTCACATGGAGTTTCGAATAAATATTCTTAATGTGGTACCGAAAGGTTTCGATACCGATTTTTAATTCCGATGAAGCCATTTTATAGCTAAAACCCTGAACCAGTAAATTCAGCACTTCATGTTCACGGGTGGTTAAATGCAATACATCGGAGGTTTGATGAATGGCCGGTGTAAAAAGTTTTAAAACCTGTTTGGCCACTGAAGGTGTAATTGGAGCTCCGCCTTCATTGGCTTCACGTATTGCAGTGAGTATTTTTTCCGGTGTACTTGTTTTTAAAATATAGCCCAAGGCACCGAGACGAATGGCATGGAAAACCCGATCGTTATCGTCGAAAACTGTGAGCATGATAACGGTACAGTCGATTCCTGCAGAACGAATGATCCGTAGTCCTTCAAGGCCATTTTGTTCAGGCATATCGATATCCATCAAAACAATATCGGGTTGGAAGTATTCGATATGACGGATGATGTCCTTAGTATTCCGGTATACGGCACATAATTCGATGTCGGCAGATTGGCTGATGAGCTCAGTCATTCCATCGATAAAATCTTCATTATCTTCAAAAAATAAGATTCGTATCATGGTTTAAACGGTAAACTGCCCGAAGGTAGAGTGGGTTGGAAGTCTAAAATACTACATAAATATGGGAGCCGATACGCCTTTTAGATACCCGGTTCATCAGGTCATTCAACAGGGTACAAGCGAAAACGGGTTCTTAAATAGCCTTTTTTTTAATTTGAAAAAGATTCAGGGTTTTTTGGTTATTTAAAGAGCGATGCATTACTTTTGCCGCCCATTAGTTCTTATCGAGAGATAGAATGAATTTGGAAGTGATCCCGAAACATCGGGAAAACGTTTGAACCAATAAATTTTAAACATGGCTAAAGAGATTAGCGGCTTTGTGAAGCTGCAATGTAAGGGAGGTCAGGCCAATCCTGCTCCTCCGATCGGACCGGCACTCGGTTCCAAAGGGGTTAATATCATGGAGTTCTGCAAGCAATTCAATGCCAGAACACAGGATAAACCCGGTAAAGTACTTCCAGTTTTAATTACGGTATATGCCGACAAGAGTTTTGATTTTGTGATCAAAACGCCACCGGCTGCTGTTCAGTTGATGGATTTTGCGAAGATTCAGAAAGGTTCAAAAGAACCCAACCGGAACAAAGTAGGCAAGGTTACATGGGCTCAGGTAGAAGAAATTGCCAAGGATAAAATGCCTGATCTGAATTGCTTTACCGTAGAAAGTGCCATGCGTATGGTAGCTGGTA
>CAYWKR010000021.1:0-11537 GCA_964458785.1 uncultured Bifidobacterium sp.
CTTTTGCACTGGCGTCCCTGACGCCTACGGATATTTTTCCCTTACCCGGGAAGGTCATTTGCCCCATGCTATTCTGTTGACCGGAAAAGAAGGGAGTGGTGCATTAGCTTTAGCATTAGCTACTGCCCGGTATATTCATTGTACCCAACGGGGTGAATTCGATTCCTGCGGTGAATGCAGTTCATGTATCAAGATGCAAAAACTTCAGCATCCTGATCTTCATTTTTCATTCCCGGTCACCCGACGCGACGATCAAAAAGATCCTCCTGTCAGCGATCAGTTTATCGCATCTTTCCGGGAATTTATTTTACAAAATCCCTATGCCAACGATACCGATTGGTTTCGCTATCTGGATACGAACCGGCAAGGAAATATCACCGCCCGGGAATGTCGGGAAGTGATACGAAAGCTGCAACTGAAGAGTTTCGAAAGCCGGTATAAGGTGCTCATTATGTGGTATCCCGAATATCTGGATACGGAAGGCAATATTTTGCTGAAGCAAATCGAGGAACCCACCCCGAACACCATCATGTTCTTTGTTTGTTACGACGAGAATGCCTTATTGCCCACCATTCAGTCGAGAACGCAACTTTTTCCTTTACAAAAATTAAGCGACCCGGAAATAAAAGATGCGCTGGAAGAACGGCAATGTAACGCGGTGCAGGCAGCCCGTATTGCCCGTATGGCGGAAGGCGATTTCCGGTATGCATTGCAGTTACTGAGTGAAGGGGAAGACCGGATGCTTGAATGGTTCCGGAATTGGTTGAATGCCCTTTACATGAAAAAATCGGTGGATCTGAGTGAATGGTGTGTGGCGTTAGCCGATGAATCGAAAGAATTTCAGAAAAAATACCTGGAATATGTCATTCAGTTTCTCGAACACCTGATCCGATACCGGCATTTAAACCCCGAACAAATTAGTTTACCTGAACAAGAACAAAAGCTGGCCGAAGGATTAATAACCCGGGGAGTCAGTGATCAGCGGATCAGTCGGCTGGTACCGGAACTGAATGAAGCCATTTACAAAATTGAACGGAATGCCAATAGCAAGATGTTATTCCATGCCTTATCTTTACGCGTTCAGGATCTGTTGCTGTCTGGAGTTTGAAATGTGATGTCTGGTAAGAGCAGCGACAGAATTATTATTAACGTTCAAATGAATGCATATATATGGGATGTGGCAGTTGCGGAACCTCGAACGGCTTACCGGCCGGATGTAAAGATCATGGTTCCTGCAGAAGTGGCGGATGTAACCGTTTAAATACACACGACTGGCTGAGTTTAATACCGGTCTCCGATTTTTCAAAACCTTTTCCTTTTCTGGAAGTGAGCTTCAATCACGGAAGCAGAAAAGACTATTTTAAAAGTTCCAATCCCCTGCAGTTTGAAAAGGGCGATATGGTTACAGTGGAAGGGGTGAATGGTATAGATATTGGCGTGGTGAGTTTGCGGGGTGAATTGGTAAAACTTCAGATGAAGAAGAAGGGCGTAAAGGAAAACAGCGAAGAAATTAAAAAGATTCTGTACAAGAGTACACCCGCCGAATTGGAGAAGATGGATGAGGTGAAGAAACTCGAAAAGGATATGATGATCCGGTCGAGAGTCATGGCCCGTGAATTGAATCTGGATATGAAGATTGCGGAAGTTGAATTGCAGGCCGATGGGAAAAAAGCAACTTTTTATTATACCGCCGAAGACCGAGTTGATTTCAGGGAACTGATTAAACGTTTTGCCGGTGATTTTCGGGTGAAGATAGAAATGCGACAAATCGGTATCCGGCAGGAAGCCGCTAAAGTGGGTGGAATTGGAAGCTGTGGTCGCGAATTATGTTGCAGCACCTGGCTGAACGATTTTAAATCGGTGAGTACCACCGCAGCCCGGTATCAGAATCTTTCCATTAACCAAACCAAATTATCCGGACAGTGTGGTCGTTTAAAGTGTTGCCTGAATTACGAACTCGATACCTATATGGATGCCTTACGGGTATTTCCTGAAAATGCCGACCGTATTAAAACCACACAGGGTATAGCCTATCTTCAGAAAAAAGATATTTTTAAAAACCTGATGTGGTACAGTTTTGAGAAAAGTAACACCCTGTATCCGATGAGTATTGAACGGGTGAAAGAAATTCTGGATCTCAATAAACAGAATATTTTTCCCGAAGAATTGCAGGCCGTAGAGGTAGTGAAGAAATCAGCGGCCGCCGAGAAGAACGACTTTGTGGATGTGGTTGGCCAATTGAGTCTGAAATCGCTGGAGAAGAAAGGTAAAAAGAAAAAGAAAAGTCAGGGCGGCAAACCTCAGGATAAAAATCAAAATAAACCCGCTGACGCTTCTTCTGAACAGAAAAAGCCCAACAACCCCAACAAAGGGCCTCAACAAAACGGAAACCGTTCAGAGAAGAAAACACCTCAGGCACAACAAAAACCCGGAGGTAATGCACCCAACCCTAACCGTCCTCCTCAGAAGAACAAGCCCAGGGCACAAGGTCCCAGACCCAATACCCCCCCTAAACCGGCACAGGGTCCTAAACCGGATGGTCCTTCGGCTTCCGCTTCCTGATTCATTTTAGTTCTATAACCCTGTTTTATTTAAACAACTTCTTGCCATACGGTTCATGAAGCACTGTGTATTCCTGTATCTATAAAGCTAAGCCTATCATAGCACGAAGGATAATTATCCTGCAAATTTCAAACGGAAGTCAATCGGAATGAGTCTTGCCAATACATTTGCTCCATATTTCTGATTCATGAATAAACGTTTCTCCTCCCTTCTGTTACTGCTGATTGTAATCTCTTTAAAAAGCTCAGCGCTTATTAGCATTTCGGTTAGCGGTAATACCAATACAGTTCCAGCACTTGCCACATCGTATGCCTCACTAGCCAGTGCCTTTACGGCGCTCAATAGCGTTACAGCAGTGAATGGACCGGTGATCCTGAATATGAATGCCGGCACTACCGAAAGTGTGAGTTCGCAACTGACCCTCAGTTTAGCCGGGTCGCTCACAAATTCTATTTCCTTTATAAAATCAGGTACTGGTGCTAATCCCAAACTTACCCGTACCGATGCCGGTACCCAGGCACCCACCGTACTGGGAGGATTTGGTGATGCCATTATCCGGATTGATGGTTCTGATAATATTCATTTTAATGGTCTGGATCTGGCTGCTGGCAATATGGGTATCGAATATGGATTTTATACCCAAAAAACCAGTGCCACCAATGCCTGTCAGAAAATTAGTATTAAAAACGGAGTTGTAACCATGACCAAGGGAACCAGTGCTTATGTGATAGGAATTTATTTGAGTAATGGCACTACATCTGCCACTTCAAAAGCTGGTTATACGATCAGTGCTTCCTCCGGACAAACCGAAAATGTAACTATCACCGGAATGACCATACAAAATGTTCATACGGGAATTCTATCCTATGGGAATGGAAGTTCTTCGTTTAACGACAGGAATCTGATCATTGGTGCCGCCGGATCCGGTAATGGTAATATCATTCAGAATTTTGGCGGTGGCAGTGCTACAACAGCATATGGAATTTATGTGTACCGTTGTGTGAATGCGAATATTGATTTCAATACCATACAAAATGCAGCCGGCGGTGGCATAGCCCACACGGCTGATCTCGATGGCATTTACATGTATTATGCTGGAGGAAATACCACCACCAATAATAACAATATCGTTTTAACCAATAGCAGCTCTGCTTCTAATTTTTGGATTTATACGTACTTCCATCAAGGTAATCCTGTTATCAGTAATAATACCTTTGGAGCCGGTACCTTGAACAGCAATGGTACTTGCGCCCTCATTTACAATGTGTATTATACCGACAGCAATGTGGTGATCAGCAATAACAGCACCACCGGCACCATCACGAAGTCCGGTTCTGTAGGAAGCTTTTACGGTTATTATGAGGATGGTAGTACGATGGGAAGTGAAATAATACAGGGAAATAATTTCAGTAATATTAATGTATCGGGAACTACTTTGTTATATGGTATCTATATTTCTACCGATCCCGGTCAGCAGCAACAGATTTATCAGAATACCATTTCGAATATAACAGCGGGTACTCAGGTCTGTACCGGGATGCTGATTGGCCAGACCGGATATTGTTCGGTGTATCAGAATCTGGTGTATAATCTGAGCGGAAGTGGTTTGGTGAAAGGAATCAGAACCTATTCAGCCGGCGATTCACTGGCTCGTGTGTTTAGCAATAAAGTGTACAATCTGACCACAAACAGTACCGCAACTACCAGCGGCTTACTGACCGGCATTGAGGTGGACGGCAGTTTGGTTGAACGATTTAATGTACGGGTGTATAATAACCTAGTGGGTAATTTATATGCTCCGGTTTCGAACAGTATCGATTGTATCCGCGGACTGGATTGTTCGTATTTTGGCTCATACGGGAACAGCGAGTTTGCCAATAATACCGTTTTCTTAAATGCAGCTTCAACAGGAACCAATTTTGGCACATCGGGCATTCACCAATACGCTTATGCCATCAGTAATGAGAACCGTTTCCTTTCGAGAAATAATGTAGTAGTAAATCTGTCAACACCTAACGGAACAGGTGTTACAGCCGCATTCAGAAGAAGCAGTGAACAACAACAGAATTTTAATCCCTATAGTAACCGTAATTTATATTATTGCGGAACACCTTCTGCAAACCGGGTGATTTACTCAAATAGCGTACAGAATATATCCACTCTTTCCGATTACAAAAACTATTTACTGGGAATCAATGCCGGTGCCGAATTGAATTCATTCAGCGAAGCAGTGAATTTTCTTTCAACCCTAGGAAGCAATCCTGATTTTCTTAAAATAGATAGTAGCCTTTTTAGTTCAGCAGAAGGAAATGCACAAGACATTGCATGGCTGAATCAGGATTATGGATTTCAACCGCGGTATGGAAATGCTATGTACTCAGGTAGCGGACTGGCACCCGACTTAGGCGCATGGGAGATGAATGGAACTGGAACTCCTTTATGCAGTGGAACACCTTCAATGGCCGATGCACAGGTGAGCAATTACAATCCCTGTACCGACAGTGCCTTTACATTATATCTTACACAAGTGTATGGCCCGGGAACTCAATACCAATGGTATAATTCTTCAGATAGCGCTTCTGGCTATACCGCCATTGCCGGAGCTACTCAATCAGTATATATCGTTTCGAATCATAGCGATACCTGGTATCGTTGCAATGTAACTTGTTCTAATGGCAACCAAACTATCCAATCCACACCGGTGAAGAGCGATATCAGTATGATGAATGGTACCTATACCATAGACAATACCGGAGCCGGAAATTTTATCAGTTTTGCAGCCGCCATTCAGGCGCTTCATTGCAGGGGCACCAGCGGACCGGTTGTATTTTCGATACCGGCCGGTCAGGTATTTGCTGAAAGTGTAAATCTGATCATCAATTATAATAGTATGTATCCGGTCACTTTCCAGAAAACCGGATTGGGTGCTAATCCAAAAATTACCCGAACCGGGAATTCAAATACAACCAATTATATTCTTCAACTAAAAGGCGCCGACCATATCGTGTTCGACGGAATTGATTTTGAACAAGGCAGTACCCTCACGACGCAATGGGTTGAATTTGGTGTAGAAATTACCAATGCCAGTGCTACGGATGGCGCACAGTATAATGTAATTAAAAACGGTACTATCAGTCTGAGTGCCAGCAATACCAATGCCATTGGAATTTATCTCCATTCGGATGCCACACCAGCCACACAATTCAGCGGAACTAATAGCTATAACCGTTTCCTGAATATGGTGATTCAAAATGCTTTTACCGGTTATAAATTAAATGGTTATAGTATGATCGTTCAGGATGAAGGGAATGAAATCAATACCGAGAGTGGTGGTTTTAGTGTCATCAATACACTGGGTGATCGCACAACAACGGGTTTTATTTATGGTATAACAGCTACACAGCAAGCCAATTTCCGGGTAGAGAATACCGAAATTTATTCAATACTTCCCGGTGGCACCTCCAGTGCGTATGGCATTTATTATTACTATGCTGATTCAACCACCATTTATATCAACAATAATCATATTCACGATATAGAAGGTGTCGGTAATGCTGTAGGAATTAATCTGGTGCCTCAATGCAATATCGTAGCACAAAATAATAAAATAGAGGCCATCGCATCTACTTCCACGTCGGCTTACGTGAAAGGCATCAACCTCACTGTATCGGATACCGCCAAAGCCGATGGAAACAGAATATTTAATCTTAGCAGTACGGGCAATACCACTACTTCCATTGTAACTGGTATGGATGTAACTATGAACAGCGGACTTTGTCAGGTCAGCAACAATATGATCAGTGATTTGCGTTCACCCAATTGCACCACCACCAGTTCGGGTGTAGCCGGAATAGCCCTGAATAGCAACAGTACCGCCGGCCAACTTCAGGTATATTACAATAGTGTTTTATTGAGCGATGTTGGTCTGAATGCCTCGTATACGTCTTCCTGCTTCGATATCAATTCAAGTGCCAGCACCATTGATATGCGAAATAATATCTGGATCAATCGATCGGATGTAACAACGGGAACCCGGGCCATGGCCATCAACAAATCAAACACCACCGATAATATCGATACGGCCTCGAATAATAATGTGCTATATGCCGGAGTTGCCGATTCCAAACATGCCTTGTTGTACGACTTTACCAATATTTGTATTACGCCAGCTACATACAAAGCCTTATCGTATATTACTCCTGCCGAGCAATTCACTGCAGCGGAGAATGTAAATTTTCAGACCATTGGCGGTGGCATTCTCCGTCCATCGTATACTACGCCTACAATTTGTGCCAACCGGGCTAAAATCTGCAATACGATGGATCATGATTTTGAAAATGAACTCCGATCATCTACCCCCGATATTGGTGCCGATGAAGGTGTGTTCGTTGCATTGAATCCAGCCTGTGTAAACTATGTATATCCAACGAACGGCCAATCGGGTATATGCCCCTACGAAAATATTTCGTTGCAATGGAGCTTACCTTCTTTAGGCAATACAGTGGCCCTGGGCTACAGTGTTTATTTTGGCACCAATCCGAATCCCCCGTATATCGGTTTAACCAGTGGGTTCAGTTATCCTGTTTCTTCGCTGCAACCCAATACGGTGTATTACTGGAAGGTGGTAGCCAGATACAATGCCAACGATTCGGCTTTTTGTTTTATTCAGAGTTTCACTACCACAGCGGCTATGGTTCAATCAACACAAAGTGCAGCACGCTGCGGCACCGGTGTGGTAAATCTGAGTGTAAATGGAACCGGGCCTTTCAACTGGTACACAACTGCCTCAGGAGGCACGCCGGTGCAAACAGGCAATACGTATACGCCAACGGTAAGCGCAACCACTACGTATTATGTAGCGGCTGCCGATGGCTACCGGATGCCACAAACCTGTGGAGCTTCAGGTACGGGAATCGGAACCACATCACAGGTAAGCACCACTACCGATTACCTGACCTTCAATGCCATTTCTAAATTTATTCTCGATAGTGTGGTCGTGTATCCGAATGCCAGTGGCTCTTTAATTATTCAGTTAAAAAACAGTGCCGGTACCACCCTGCTGACAAAAACAATTTCGGTAGGCAGCACACAAATAAACCTTCCATTAAATGTATCCCTGGGATGGGTCATCGACCCCGGCACAGCCTACCGTTTACAAAAGAGCAGTTCCTTATTACTCACCCGAAATACAAGTGGTATGGTATTTCCGTATACGGTTCCAGGTGTTGTAAGTATTACCGGATCTACAGGCGGGGCCACTTCTTCGTATAATTTCTTCTACGCCTGGAAGGTCAGGGGAATTTGTGAAAGTCCGCGGCAATCGGTAGTGGCCACAGTGTATAATATAACCGGGAGCCAAAGCAATGTGCATGCCTGCCAAACCTATACCTGGCCATTCAGTGCTGCTACCTATACACAAAGTGGTACGTATACCCATAGTATTTTAGTTGGAACCGGATGTACCCAGCGCGATACCTTAAACCTGAATATTCATCAACCCGGAAGTACTTCGTATGCCGTTACTGCCTGTGGTTCCTATACCTGGCCCGGAAATAATGCCACCTATACTAATGCCGGAACCTATACCACTACCCTGAGCGATCAGGGGGGCTGCGATTCGGTGGTGAGTTTTACCTTGAGTATTATTAGCTGCCAGCACGACCTAACGGTTAAGGCTTTTCTTGAAGGTTATTATGCCGGTTCCGGTACCTTATTTCCCGTCATGGCGCAGCAGGGATTAAGCAGTCCGATGTCTGCCTGCGATTCCCTTACCGTTGAGCTTCGGAATGCGACCAATTATTCCTTAACTGCCAGTCAAAAAGTGGTTTTACCGGTGAGTGGACAGGTTTCACTCAGTTTCATGAATGTACCCGGCTGGCACTATCTTGTTCTTAAACACCGCAATGCCATTGAAACCTGGAGTGCTACCCCATTGAATTTTCCCCTGGGGAACACTAGCCTGGTGTACGACTTTACCACATCGGCTGCCCAGGCATATGGGAATAACGAACAGGAAATGGAACCAGGGGTTTGGGCATTGTATAGCGGAGACGTTACGCAGGATGGAAATATAGATCTGGTGGATTATGTGGTGACAGAAACCGCGGTTTCGGAATACCTGTTCGGGTATGAACGCTGCGATTTGAATGGAGACGGAAATGTAGATCTGCTGGACTATCCGCTGCTGGAAAACAATATTGCTTCATACATCTTTGTGCAGAGGCCCTAAAAGAAAACGTCCCGGAACAAACCGGAACGTCTCCCTGAAAAAGTCACATAAATAACCTACTTGGAACAAATGTATTCTGGTAGGGGTTCATTGTATTTACCGAATGAGTAAATTGCATCTCTCGATGAGTATTTGGCATTTCTCGTTGAGGATTTAACCTATGAAAATACATATACCAATTAAAAACTGGGCTCATGATGAACAGCCCAGGGAAAAACTGTTACAGAAAGGCAGTGAATCACTTTCAAATGCTGAACTGCTTTGTATCCTCATCAATACCGGCACGCAAAACCGTTCGGCACTCGACATTTCAAGGGATCTTCTGAGTCGTTGTCAGCAAAACCTAATGGAGCTTGGAAAGATGAATTTCAACGATTTAAAACAATTCAAGGGGCTGGGTGAAAAGAAAGCCATTACCTTGCTGGCAGCCATGGAATTGGGGCGACGACGACAAATGGAACCCGCTCTGGAACGGCCCAGAGTTCATTCCAGTCAGGACAGTTTCCGGATTCTTCAACCTTATTTCCTGGATGAAGTAACGGAAATGTTTTATGTTCTTTTTCTGAATGCAGGAAACCGACTGGTGCATGTAGAGGCTATCAGTAAAGGTGGATTAACCGCCACTGTAGTAGATAGCCGGATTGTATTCCGACGGGCGCTTGAATTGGGAGGAATTACCCAGTTGATTATTTCGCACAATCATCCGTCCGGCAACCTGAATCCAAGTGAAATGGATAAACGGCTGACACAGAAAATAAAAGATGGGGGTGCTTTACTCGATCTGGCGTTACTCGACCATCTGATTATTTATGGCAATCAGTATTTCAGTTTTCGCGACGAGGGACTTTTATAGATCGAGGGTTTCACCGATGCGGGGTAAAATTAATTTAATACCGGCTTCCCGGGCCATGGCTACTGAACCGGCTTCATCGATGGTGATGTAACCAAATGTATTAAAGTGTACCCCGATTAACTGCGTTGTTTTACAAAATTCGCAGGCTTTCAATGCATCCTGTAATCCCATGGTAAAATTATCTCCAATCGGCATCACAGCGAATGAAGGTTGCATCCAGGCGGGTATCAGTTGCATATCAAGAGTCAGGCTGGTATCACCACTATAATAAAACGAAGTACCTCCTAATTCAATTAAAAATCCCATGGGATTTCCACCATAGGTTCCGTCAGGTAAACTGCTGCTATGATGAGCCACCACACATTTTACGGTCAGCGGACCAAAATTTCGCTTTCCTCCGGTATTCATTGGATGCGTTTGTGTAACGCCCCGTTGATTCAGCCATTCATGCACTTCATACGAAGCGATTACCACCGCGCCTGTACGTAAGGCGATGGCTTCGGTATCCAGAATATGATCGCTGTGTCCGTGCGATAACAAAATATAATCGGCCGGTATTTGTTGAATATCAATAGCTGAAGCCAGTGGGTTGGCGGTAATAAAAGGATCGAATAATACATGAACACCTGCTGCTTCAACAGAAAAACAGGAATGACCGTAGTACGTAAATTTCATTTGATATTATTTAGTTCTTATCAGATTCAGGTAAAGGAGTGCCCATGATGTAACGATATCCGACCATGCAGGCTAAACTGAGAAATACTACCAGATAATAGCGATAGGTGAGTGGACAAAATACAAAAAACACCAGCATAAAAATATAGAGATACACCAACAAAAAATCACTTTTCCGCCAGCGGGATGAACGAATCGAATAATGGAATAAGGCAATAGCTAAGGTTAGTAATAATGCAATGGCCTGTATCGTTCTGTTCACTTTTACTCCATAAACACAGTCGGTACCGGTAATACTTTTTATAAAAGGCGCAAAGTTAATTCCGTGCCGGGCTGTATAAAACGGCCCCTCCCATTCGGCAATGGCACATCCGTTATGATAAGCCAGTCCTTTCTGCAAAATGGTATGATCTTTCAGTAAAAATGGAAAAACAAATAGAAGTAATACCGCAACGCTTACACCTAAAAACACCATAATACCCGACTTCCATCCTTCCTCCTTCCACCATATCCAGGCTAATAAGGGCAGCCAGAAGACAAAGGTGTAGCGCGACAACAAACAACAAACCAGGGCCACAACGATCCATGCCATTTTTCGTTTCTGCAGTGCCATGGCCAGAAGCATGTAGTATGCAGCAATCATAATTTCAGGTGTAATCAACAGATCTCCTTCCCCCCAAAGAAGAAAGGCATACACCGGGATGAGGGGTAAAAGCACCAGAGCAACTTGCAGATACCATGTTAGTTTATTTCTGGAAACAGAATACATCCAAACGCCATAGACTAATCCCCAAACGATATAGGCCGACCAGCGATAATCGATATGAAACAACCAGGCTAAACCCATGGGCATCCAGTGTAAGGGCATATAAACAGGATACGGATGATAGGAAATATCTTCAAGGGGGCGGTATGGGAATTGCCCGTGTACCCACCGTTCATACTGAACCTGCAATTGCGGCATGACATCGGAATAATCGGAAGGATTTGCAAAACGATGGAATCCGGCATTAAACAGCGGTATCAGTAAAAGAAAAAAGAATATTCCGGAAAGTATTCCGGCAAGTGGAGAAGTGTTTGAAACTGTTCGTTCTTTCTCCGTTTGCCCCGGGGCATTAAAGTATAAGAGTGGTAAACTTAAAGAAGAAAGTAATAACAGAAGAGCATTCCAGTGTGGCCCCCAATACGACGCTCCGGAAAAGATAAGGAAAAGCTGCC